>CALYTA010000028.1 GCA_945486175.1 uncultured Clostridia bacterium
TGATCCAGTGCACGTGCCGCCCGTTCAACCGGACGGATCATCCATTTCGTCAGCCTGCGCGACAGGAAGAGTGCCAGCCCGAACAACGCAATCATAATGACCGCAATGCCCGGAATGATGTTCAAAACCATGCTGCGGATGCTGGAATAGCTGCGCGACAGGCGCAGGACACGGCCATCCGGCAGACTGACCGCATAATAATATGTGGAAGTATTCAATGTGGCAGATTTGCGGATATCCTCGCCCTTGCCGTCCTGCATTGCCTTCTGGATTTCCGGACGGCCGAGGTGGTTTTCCATCTCCGATGCAGCCGCATCCGAATCATAAAGCACCGTGCCGTCCTGTGTGATGAGTGTTGCACGCGTATTGTCCGGCAGGTGTGCGAGCATCTTTGTATATTCATCCTGCGTCATGTACGAATACGATTCGCTGATGGTATCGGTCAGATCACAGATCATCTGCTCTGCCTGCCGCATGGAATACTGCATGGCAACCGTCAGCGTCAGGATGCAGGCACTGACAACGCCGACTGCGCTGAGCAGCAGCAGTACCCAGTAAATGCGTTTTTTCATTTGTGTATTGAATTGCTGTTTGTTATTACTCATTTTCCGATCTTATATCCCACGCCGCGAACGGTCTGAATCATCGTACCGTCATCGCCCAGCTTTTTCCGCAATGTATTGATGTGAATGTCCACCGTACGCGTCGCACCGCCATAATCAAAGCCCCAGACCTGTTCCATAATCTGATCGCGTGTCAGCACGCGGCCCTGATTGCGCATGAGGTCGCACAGCAGCTTGAATTCCTTGCGCGTCAGCATGACCTCATTGCCGTCGACTGTGACAATATGGCTTGCCTCATCGACGCGGACATTCTGATATTCAAAGATACCGCTTCCTTCATCCGCAGTCTGCTTGCCGGATTCAACTGTGCGGCGTGCCACGGCGCGGATGCGCGACAACAGCTCCAAAATGCCGAACGGCTTTGCCACATAATCGTCTGCGCCCATATCCAGCCCGCGCACCTTATCCATTTCAGTGGATTTCGCCGTCAGCATGATCGCGGGAATGCGCGCTGTCTTCGGCGTGCTGCGCAGCCGCTTGAGAATGGAAAGCCCATCCTCACCGGGCAGCATGATGTCAAGCAGCACGAGATCGGGGGCTTTTTCATCTACTGCCTGGAAAAAAGCGCGGCTGTCAGCAAATCCCCTCGTCACATACCCGCTTCCGTTGAGCGCATACACCACCATCGTGCGGATGCTTTCATCGTCTTCTACTACATAAATCGACAGATTTTCCATAGTTTCCTCCGTCTTTGAAAAATTCATTCTTTCATTGTTTCATTTTTATTATAACAGATTCCCACTGCCCCCAACGTAAAATGTATGTAAAGTCTTCGGAGAAATACAATCCCCGGCGCCGTTGACCGGGACGCCGGGGATTGCCACACTATCTTTGATTTCAGAAAAATAATTCGACCTCTGCCCGCCGGGCATAGCCCTCCTCCAGCTCATGCTGATGGTACAGATAGCCTGCGTCGTCATAATATCGCGCCTGCTGCGGGCATTTTTTGATGCATGCACCGCATTTGATGCAGATTCCGGTATAATTTCGCACATCCGTGCGGTCAATCGAACCCATCGGGCACACTTCCGCGCACAAGCCGCAGACGTCGCACCGGTCATTTACCTTCGGCTTAACCTTCAGGATATTCACCGGATTTCCCTGCCGGTCACGCGGCGTGTAATACGGCCGGATCGGTGTCTGTCCGTTCACATAAACCGGCTGCTCCGGTACACATTCCAGTGCGCGCACCTTGTCCGCAAGCGCACGTGCAAAGTTCTCCGCGCCCTGCAAGTCCGCCGCATCCGGGCGTCCCGCCGCCAGCGCATAGGAAAACGAATGCTCTCCGACAAACGCCGCACCGGCTATGGTGCGGAAGCCGGATGCCTCCAGAAGATCGCGCAGCTCAATCAGTGCATCGTCATAATTCCGGTTGCCGAACAGTACAATCGGTACAGCGGGTGCCCCGTTTCCTGTCAGCTTCTCCTTCAGATATGGCAGCAGCACATTGGGCACACGCCCTGCATACACCGGCGTGCCAACCAATGCAAGCTCATCCGGCGCACATACCACTGCGTGTTCGCGTGCCGCCGGAAGCGTGAAATCGTCCTCCTGCACCGAAGCACCCAGCTCCTGTGCCAGCGTTTCGCCTATGCGGCGCAGTATTTTCTGTGTCGTTCCCGTAGCGCTGAAATAAACCAGTCGAATGCGCTGAATCTTCATATTCTTCCCTCCAGCGTCTGTGATTAGGCGCTGTCTGAAAACATAGTCAAACGTTTCGGCTTTTCAGATACGCCCTGGTTATAGTATATCACAAACCGTCGAACAGCCCAACGATTTTCCGCTGGTTTTGCAGCATGCATCGACAAACGCCTGAAAAATCCGGCGGCTCGATGCATCCTTTTCCCATGAAAATTCCGGATGCCACTGTGTCGCGAGGAAAAACGGCTGCCGCCTGTCTTCAACAGCCTCCACCAGCCCGTCCGGCGCCCATGCACAGGCCGTCAGCACCGGGGACAGGTCATGCACGCCCTGATGATGATAGCTGTTGACGCGCAAGCTGGACTTTCCGACAATGCGGTACAGCATACTGTCCTCATCGACCGTGACCGGATGCACAGCGCGGTCATACGGCGGAGCCATGTGGTGCTCCACCCCGCTCGGCAGCTCGTCCGGAATATGCTGGTACAGCGTACCGCCCAGCGCGGCATTGAACAGCTGGATGCCGCGGCAGATGCCGTAGGCGGGCTTACGGCGCACACGGCACAGGCGCAGCAGCTCCCACTCCATCTCGTCGCGTTTGCGGCAGATTTCGCCACAGCTGTCCTGCATCTGCTGCCCATAGCGGGCCGGGTCGACATCCTGCCCGCCGGTAAACAACACACCGTCTACGCGGTCGAGCAGCTGCTCCAGCTTTTCCCTGTCGTGCGTCAGCGGGAAAATCACAGGCAAACCACCTGCCTGTACGATGCCTTCCATATAACCAGGCACCATCCAGAGACTTTTGCGCTGCTTGTCATAGAGCGGTACAATGCCGATAATTGCTGGTCGATTCATAGTTGTTTCCTCCAAAATGGCAAAAAAATAGAACGGATACCCATTGCATCCGCTCCATTGCTGCATTTATTTCGTATTTGATTAAAATTCCATCTTCGACTGGCTCATGCTCGCCACGCTGACTGCTACAATTGCCGTTCCCAGCATGGTAATCAGTGCGCCGAGGGAAAGGGTCGCAATACTCAGACCTCTGTTCATGGTTATTCACCCCGTATCATCTGAAATCTTCCCTGATAGTATACCACAATTGCCGAAGGATTTCATTCTTTTTCTGAAAAATATACAGAACAATATTTTTGAATGACGCGCAGGATTGCCTTCGACTCTTTTTTCGCCCTGCCATCTGTGCCGACAATTGCCTGTACCGCATCCTCTGTCTGCGGCAGCTCATGCACAAGCACTTCCAATGTCCGGTCAGAAAAGACACCATGCGGCGGGATGCCATGCCGTGCCGCTGATTTCTGGCGGAATTTGCGCAGCTCACGCGACAGCTCCGGCCGCTCGGACTGGCTGGAAGCACGTGCCAGCCGGGCCTCCTTTTGCGACACGCGCACGCGCATGGCCACTTTTTCGCCGTGAAACAGCACATTTTTTGCCCCGGCACTCAGCCGCAGACGGATATGCGGGTTTTCCTGCCGCACCAGATAGCCGAGGCTGATGAGATGGCTGATGACCGCCGCAATGTCCTGCGCTTCTGCATCGCGCATGATGCCATAGGTGGACAGCGCATCGTATCCGGCATTGCGGATGTCTGCATCCGCGCATCCGCGCAGAATGCGGCAAAGCATATCTGCGCCGCACTGTTCCTTTGTGCGGTAGACGCACGACAGGATTTTCTGCGCGTCCACCGTGACATCCTTTTCGATGCTGGAAGCCTCACAGTTGCCGCACTGCCCGCAGAAATCCGGCGCTTCCTGCCCGAAATAGCGCAGGATGTGCTGCCGCAGGCACTGGTCGGTGAACACATACCGCTTCATCTGTGCCAGCCGTTCCAGCCTGCGTTTTTTGAGCCATTCGACCTCCTCATCCGTCAGGGCGGGATTTTCCGGATCGAGTCCGATCAGGTATTCATGCAGCGCAATGTCCGATTCATCGAACAGCAGCAGGCAGTGTGCCGGTGCGCCGTCCCGTCCGGCACGCCCTGCCTCCTGATAATAGCTCTCGATGTCGCGCGGCATGCCATAGTGCACCACAAAGCGCACATCCGGCTTGTCAATGCCCATGCCGAACGCATTGGTTGCGACGATGACCGGAACACTGCCGCTGATAAAATTCTGCTGCGCAGCCCGCCGCACCATCGGCTCCATGCCCGCGTGATAGGCTGCCGCGCGAATGCCGTTGTCGCACAGGTAACGCGCCATCTCCTCCGTCTTTTTGCGCGTCAGGCAGTAGACAATACCGGATGCGCCGTCCTGTGCCGCGATAAACCGCACCATCTGCGCTTCTCGGTCATACACGCGCCGCACCTCATAATACAGGTTCGGGCGGTCGAAGCTGGTCACAAGCCGTTCCGGCGCATGCAGCCCGAGCGCCTGCACAATATCCTCACGCACCTGTGCCGTCGCCGTCGCGGTAAAGGCGGAAATCACCGGGCGGCTGGGCAGGCTTCGGATAAACTGCGGTATCTCCCGATAGCTCGGACGGAAATCATGCCCCCACTGCGAGATACAGTGTGCCTCATCCACAGTGACCATGCCGATCGGCAGTCGGCTGACCAGCTGGGCAAAATCCGGCTGCATCAGCCGTTCCGGTGCGACATAAATCAGCTTGCAGCGCCCCTGTGCCGCCTGCTGCATCGCCTGCCTGCGCTCCTCGGATGTCTGTGCGCTGTTGAGCAGGCAGGCGGAAAGCCCTGCCCGGCGCAGCGCTGCGACCTGATCCTGCATCAGGGAAATGAGCGGAGAGACCACCAGCGTCACGCCCGGCAAAAGCATGCCGGCGATCTGGTAACAGATGGATTTTCCCGCGCCGGTCGGCATAACGCCGAGCACATCGCGCCCGGAAAGCATTGCATCAATCAGCTTCTGCTGCCCCGGCCGGAACGACGCATAGCCGAACGATTCCTGCAGCAGTCTGTGTTTTAAATCCATCTGTTTCCCTCCTTTTTCGGTTGCTGTGTACCAGTATGCCATATTTTCTGCCATCCTGCAAGCCGCAGCCTTTACTTTTGCGCACAGATACGGTATACTGATACCAATCGTTTTTTTGAACACACAAAGGAGACATTTATGTTTATCGAACTCATCAAATCGTTTATCCTGGGTATCGTCCAGGGTATTACTGAGTGGCTGCCGGTCTCCTCGACCGGACACATGCTGCTGGTTGATGAATTCCTTCAGCTGGATTTCCCGAAGGAATTTACCGACATGTTCTTTGTCGTCATCCAGTTCGGCTCCATTCTCGCCGTACTGGTGTTGTATTTCGACAAGCTCAACCCGTTTTCCTCCAAAAAATCACCGGTAGAACGGAAAAGTACATGGACGCTGTGGAAAAAGGTCATTATCGGCTGCATCCCGGCAGGTGTCATCGGCATTCTGTTTGACGACCTGATTCACGACCTGCTGTATACTCCGGTTGTCATCGCCATTGCACTGATCGTCTACGGCATCCTGTTCATCGTCCTCGAAAGCACGCACCACACACCGACGACGACCTCGCTCGAATCGCTGTCCTACCGCAAGGCACTGCTGATCGGCGTGTTTCAGACGCTGTCGCTCATTCCGGGCACCTCGCGTTCCGGCTCGACCATCCTCGGGGCGGTCTTCCTTGGCTGTGCGCGTCCGGTCGCCGCAGAATTTTCGTTCTTCCTCGCCATCCCGGTTATGCTGGGTGCGAGCGGACTGAAGGTTCTCAAATATGGCCTCAACTACACCGCTGCACAGGTCGGCGTCATGGCTGTCGGCATGGTCACGGCATTTGTCGTTTCCCTGTTCTGCATCCGCTTCCTGATGAATTATATCCGCAAGCATGACTTCAAGGTATTCGGCTGGTACCGCATTGTACTTGGTATCATCGTACTGCTGTACTTCGGACTGTTTGCATAATAAGAGAAAAAGCAACCGCGCTCCCGAAATTGGGAGCGCGGTTTTTGTTTGCCTGCAAGGCAGTGAGCTGTGATAAAAAAAGTGCAAAACAGCGCCCTCCGGTTTGGAGAACGCTGCCGGTTATGCCGTTCGCAAAAGCTGATATCACAGATATAATCGGTATTGCATTCCTTCTCGGTGTACCGTTCCATCGTTGCATATAAACGGGATATCCTTTTCATATTCAAATCCCAGTTTTTTCATCACATGCCCGGAAGCAGGATTTTCTTTTGCAAATCTGCCCACAACTGCCTTTAAACAGAGTGTCTCTCTGGCAAAGCGCAGGAGTTCCTGCATTGCCTCGGTTGTATAACCTTTCCCCCAATATCGTTTGCCCAGATTATAACCGATTTCCCAGCACGCGACTTCTTCTTCATAGTAAATCAGGCATGTGTCGGCCAGTTCATGTGTTTCTTTTAACACAATGGCAAAACGATACCAGTTGTCGTTGTCAATCTGCCCAAGCTCAAAGGAAATCCATTCTTCTGTTTCCGCGATATTTTCCTGGCTGGTCCAAAACATATACTTTGCCACATCCGGATCGCTTCCCCAGCATTCAAATACATCGCGTGTATCCGCTCTTTCAAACGGACGCAGCAGCAATCGCTCCGTTTCCAATACAGGCGTTCTCATACGTTCACCTCACATTCCTGGATTCTCTCCCATACTGCAACACCAGCCGAAAGTCCTGTGGCTCCCCGCTGGTGTCTGTCAAATCAATTTTTACTTCTTGTCCGGCTTGAAGCCATCCTTCAGCGAGACAATGCGGTTAAAGCGCAGCGTGCCGTCTTCCGTCGGCTTGCTGTCCTGAATATAATAGCCCATGCGGACGAACTGCATGCGCGTGCCTTCCGGAACATCAGCAATCGACGGCTCCAGCTTGCAGCCGGTCAGCACCTTGCGCGACTCCGGATTGAGGAAATCCAGATAATTCTTGCCTTCCGGAACGTCCGCTGTGTTTTCCAGCGTGAACAGGTTGTCGTACAGATCCAGCTCTGCATCAATCGCATGCTTTGCGGATACCCAATGGATGGTACCGCGCACCTTGCGCCCGTCAACCGGCTTGCCGTTGCCGGATTCCAGATCTGCTGTGCAGCGCAGCTCGACAACATTGCCATCCTCATCCTGGATGACCTCATTGCACTTGACGATATACGCGCCCATCAGGCGAACCTCGCCGTCCGGCTTGAGGCGCTGGAACTTCGGAGGCGGAATGAGGGCAAAGTCACTCTTTTCAATCCACAGCTCACGGGTAAACGGAACCTCACGCGTGCCTGCGGCCTCGTCCTTCGGATTGTTGGTGACGGTGAAGGTCTCTTCCTTATCCTCCGGATAGTTGGTGATGACCATCTTGATCGGCTCAGTGACCGCCATGCGGCGCAGGGCGGTGTTGTTCAGCTCGTCGCGGATGCAGTATTCCAGCAGCTTGATGTCAACCAGGCTTTCGGTCTTTGCAACGCCTGCACGGGTGACAAATTCCAGAATAGAGGACGGCGTATAGCCGCGGCGGCGCAGACCGCACAGGGTGGGCATCCGGGGGTCATCCCAGCCGTCAACCTTGCCGGTCTCGACCAGCTCGCGCAGATACCGCTTGGACATGACGGTGTGTGTCACATTCAGGCGGGCAAATTCCCTCTGCTTCGGATGCGACGGCAGGCACGGCGCACAGTTGTCCACAACCCACTCATACAGCGGGCGGTGGTTTTCAAATTCAATCGAGCACATGGAATGGGTGATATGCTCCATTGCGTCCTGAATCGGATGCGCAAAATCGTACAGCGGATAGATGCACCACTCGTTGCCCAAACGGTGATGCGTTGCATGGACGATGCGGTAAATGGCCGGATCACGCATATTCATGTTCGGCGAGGACATGTCAATCTTTGCGCGCAGTGTCTTCGAGCCGTCCGGATATTTGTCATTGCGCATTTCCTCAAACAGGCGCAGATTTTCCTCTACCGAACGGTCACGGTATGGGCTGTTTTTGCCCGGCTCAGTCAGCGTGCCGCGGTATTCGCGCATTTCATCCGCACTCAGGTCGCAGACATATGCCTTGCCCTCACGAATGAGATGTACGGCACATTCATAGCACTTTTCAAAGTAATCCGAGCCGTAAAAAACGCCGCCGGTCGGCATGGAGCCGGTCAGCCATTCAATGTCCTGCATCATGGCCTGTACATATTCATCTTCCCCGCGCACCCGGTTGGTGTCGTCGCAACGCAGATTA
>CALYTA010000029.1 GCA_945486175.1 uncultured Clostridia bacterium
CGGCATGATTGTCGACGAAGAGCGCCAGAAGATGTCCAAGTCCAAGGGCAACGGCATGAGCCCGCAGGAAATCACCAAGGAATACGGTGCGGATATCCTGCGTCTGTGGGTTTCCTCCGCGGATTACCGCGTCGATATGAAGATTTCCAAGAAGATGTTCAAGCAGCTGTCGCAGAATTACCTCAAGATCCGCAACACTGCGCGCTACATCATGGGCAACCTGGACGGCTTCACCGTCGATCAGATGGTGCCGTATGACCAGATGCTCGAGCTGGACAAGTGGGCACTGATGAAGTGCAACGACCTTGTCCGCCGTGTGCGTGCTGCTTACGACAGCTATGAGTTCCATACCGTTACGCATGCAATCCACAACTTCTGTGTTGTTGATATGTCCAACTTCTATCTGGACGTCATCAAGGATCGCCTGTACTGCGATGACGGCCTGAGCCGTCTGTCCGCACAGACTGCGATTTACCGCATTCTGGATGCGCTGGTTCGCATGATTGCGCCGATTCTCTGCTTCACTGCGGATGAAATCTGGCATGCAATGCCGCATCAGGAAGGCGACGATCTGCGCAATGTCCTGTTCAACGACATGCCGTCCTATGACGAGTCGCTGGTATTTGACGAAGCGGCTATGATTAAGTGGGAAAAGATCATCGCTGTCCGCGACGATGTCAACAAGGCACTGGAGCAGGCCCGCGGCGCAAAGCTGATCGGCAAGCCGCTGGAGGCAAAGGTTGTCATCACCGCGTCCGATGCAGGAAAGGAATTCCTGGACGGCTGCGGTCAGGATCTGGCAAAGCTGTGCATCGTTTCCGCTGTCTCTGTTCAGAGCGGTGAAGGCGAGGGCGACGAATACGAAGCACTCGGCGGCATCAAGATTGCAGTCAGCCGCATGGAGGGCGAGAAGTGTGCCCGCTGCTGGATCTATGATCCGACGGTCGGTGAAAATGCAGAGCATCCGTGCCTGTGCGCACGCTGCGCTTCTGTAATCAGCCGATAATTTTATCAGACAAGCTGAGGCAGGGGATGCGTCCTCTGCCTCATTTTTTGAAAGGGGGCTTTCCCGATGACCATTTTGATGACGCTGCTGGCGGTTGTCGCCATGGTTCTGGTCGATCAGGTTGTCAAATACTGGGCTGTCACAGTGCTCGCACCGATTGGCAGCATTCCGCTGATCCCTGGCATTTTGCAGCTCACCTATGTGGAAAACCGCGGCGCGGCGTTCAGCCTGCTGGAAAACCAGACATGGCTGTTTGTATTGCTTGCGGCTGTTGTCGTGGGCGCAATTGTCTATGCATTCCGCAAAAATCTCATACAGAACATATGGGGCAAGGCCAGCCTGCTGGTCATCTGCGCAGGCGCGGTCGGCAATGTCATTGACCGCATTGTGCACCAGTATGTCGTGGACATGATCGAGGTGCTGTTCGTCCGTTTCCCGGTGTTCAACATCGCGGATATTTATGTTACGGTCGGCGTGGCCATGTTCGCCATTTATTACCTGTTCCAGCACAAGGATCCGGACGAAATGGAGCACAAATGAGGCAGACGGTTCAAGTAAATGCGGCGGACGCGGGAAAGCGGCTGGACAAGCTGCTTGCGGAACAGCTGCCGGAGCTGACGCGCTCCGCGATTCAGAATCTGATGCAGGAGGGCTGTGTCACGCTGGCAGGTGCACCGCTCCGGAAAAATGCAAAGGCAGCTGCCGGTGATGAAATCTGGATCGAACTGCCGGAGCCGAAGGAAGCTGAGATTGTCCCGGAGAATATCCCGCTGGATATTATCTATGAAGACGATGACATCATCGTGGTCAACAAGCCGCGCGGCATGGTGGTACATCCCGCACCGGGCAACTGGAGCGGCACACTGGTCAACGCGCTGATGTACCACTGTGGGGACAGCCTTTCCGGCATCAATGGAGAGATTCGGCCGGGCATCGTCCACCGTATTGACAAGGACACAAGCGGGCTGTTGGTTGTGGCGAAGAATGACCGTGCCCATCAGTCGCTTGCGGAACAGATCAAGGAGCATTCCGCCGCGCGGCGGTATTATGCCGTGGTATACGGCGCACCGCGCGAGGACAAGGGAACGATTGATGCGCCGATTGCGCGCCATCGAATCGACCGAAAGAAAATGGCGGTCACAGAGGGCGGGCGCGAGGCCATCACGCATTATGAGGTGCTGGAACGCTATCGCGGCTATACCTATATGACCTATTTGCTCGAAACCGGGCGTACGCACCAGATTCGCGTACACATGGCGCATATCGGGCATCCGATCATCGGTGATCCGCTGTATGGCCCATCCAAAGACAAATGGAAGCTGGATGGACAGTGCCTGCATGCGGGACAGCTGACGCTGACCCATCCGGCAACCGGAGAACGCATGACATTTGAAGCGCCGCTTCCAGCGTATTTTACCACCGTTTTACAGAAATTGAGGAATCAATATGGGGAAATTTGACGGTATTTTACTTGCGTCCGATATGGACGGCACACTGCTGAACGACCAACGGGAAATCGGCAGCGCGACCATCGAGGCGCTGAATTATTTCACACAGAACGGCGGACGCTTTGCGCTTGCGACCGGGCGCACCCGTCCTGCGACGGCGGCATACCGTCCGCTTCTGCCATGCAATGCGCCGGGCGTCTATCTGAACGGCGCAATCATCTGCGACGAGAGCTCGGAGAAAATGGTCTATATGGAGGGCCTCGATGACCGCGCAAAGGCACTGGCACATGAGGTCATGAAAGCATTCCCACATATCGGTATTGAAGTGTTCCTGCTCGACCATTCGTATGTCTGCAACATGAATGACATCACGCGCGAGCATTTTATCAATCTCGATATTCCGTATGCAGAAATCGCACTGGACGACATTCCGGAGCCGTGTGAGCAGTGGGGCAAGATCAATTTCACCGGCACGCCGGAGGAAATGGAGCCGGTGCGCGCCTTTGTCGACCCGATGAAGGAATATTTCAACCTCACGTTTTCCACGCCGATTTTCTATGAGATGACCTGCAAGGGCGGCCACAAGGGAGACGGCGTGCGCCGTGTCGCAGAGTATATCGGCATCAAACCGGAATTGGTCTGTGCCATCGGCGACAGCCAGAATGACCTGCCAATGCTCAAAAGTGCAGGCATTGGCTTTGCACCTGCCAATGCCCGCGATTATGTGCTGGAAATCGCCGATGTTGTCGTGCCGGACAACAACCACGACGCATTGAAGGGCGCTGTGGAATATCTGGACAGCAAATTCTGAATGACAGCGAAAAAAGCCGCGGATTGCCATGCAGTCCGCGGCTTTTGTGATATACTGATAGAAAAAAGAACCGGAGGGAATTTTATGAACAGAGAGGAACAGAACCGCGTGCTGGGCGCAGTCATCAGCCTGACCTATTCGCTGTACCCGATTGAGATGACAGAGGAGAGAAATGCACTGGTACGCCGCGCGCTGGCGGCATTGGGGGAGGATTGCACGGCAGAGCAGCTCGACGCATTGCTGTTCGACCTGCACCAGTCGAAATATGACCTCAATCCGGGCTGCCAGTGCCTGTTCGGCAAGGGGTATTATCCGGATGATTTCACCGACAATTTCCGCAAGCTCGACCGACAGGATGAGACAGGAGAAGCGGCACGTGCGCTGTTTGCGGTATTGCAGACGCCGCACCCCGGCTGGGATGCGGCGCTGATGTACAGTGCAATCCGTGCGATTTATAACACGGAATACGAGGTGGAACGTATTGAAGAAATCCGTGCCCGGCTCATTGGTTAACCGTGCAGGCGGCGGATAATGCGGAAGGCGGTTGTCTGCTCGTTGATGAGCGGGGCAGAATGGGAGAAGAACACAATGCCGTCGCACGGTGCATAGATGTGCTGCATGACATAGCCCTCAAGCGGATGCGTGATCTGTGCCAGCTCATCTCCATAGGAGACCTCATCGCCCGGATGCCTGATGCGCGTGAAAATGCCGCCGCACGGGGACTGTACGGAGCGAAGCTCCTCGTCCTGGATGATGGATGCGATGTAACCGCTGTGGCAGTGGTATTTCAGGATGCCCATGCGGGAGAGGAAGCGGAGGACAGAGACAATTGCCGTGCGTGCGGATTCCTGATCGATGTGGTCGGTCTCCTTGGTGTAGATCGAGAAGGCATTCGTGTCCCAGATCTGCCAGTTGTAGTTGAGTGTACCGGTATCATACGGGCGCGGCTTGCGCACGAGTACATATGGCAGACCGAACAGGTTTGCAAGTGAGGTGGACTGGAAACCGGTGTCCATCATGCGCACATGTGGGATGAAATCGCCCGGCATGTAGAACGAAGCGAACTGAATGCCATAACGGTAGCCCTGCACCTTTTCAAAAATACCGGCGGCAATGCGCTGTGTCGTCTCGCCGCGGTCATAGCCCGGATACATGCGATTGATGTCCGAATTGTCCATCGCCCAGAACCGCTTGCCGATATTCATCGAATAGTGGTTGACTGACGGAACGACAAGGATTTCATTGCCCTTGACCAGCATGCCGCGCTTTTCAAACTGTTCGAGCGTGTGCACGAGCTGTGCGCAGATGTACAGCTGCTGTACCTCATTGCCGCGCATCGCGCCCATAATGCAGACGGATTTTTCACCGCGCCCGAACCGATAGCCGGTGACATTGAGCGTATCACGGTAGGGCGAGGGCAGTGTAAACAGCGTTTCCTTAGTCATTTTCGGCATCCTCCTCACAATCCTCCAGTACGCGTGCAATCAGCGAACCGGAATATACAACCGGGTATTCACGCAGCGTGAATACGCGACCAGTGACATCTGCCTGCACGGCGTGCAGAATTTCTCCGGTTGTGGGGGTGACAATATCGCCCAGATGGTCGCCTTTTTTTACGCGCTGCCAGTGCTCGACAGACGGGACAAAAATGCCGGACGCTTCGGCATTGACAAAGCTGACATGCCCGTCGCGCGAGACAATCGGATCGCGGACCTCCGGCGCTTCACCCTTCCAGATGCCCAGCTCGCACATCAGGCGGAAAATGCCGTCTACAAGCTGCATGCAGTATTCCTTTGTGATGCGCATGCCGACGCCCATTTCCACGACAAGGCACGGCACACCGGTCTTATTTAAACTGTGCGCCAGCGTCGCTTCCAGAACGGTTGCTGAGGCATGTACCCAGACGAAATCTGTATTGAGCAGCTTGGCATATGGCAGCTGATTGTCCGAAGTTGTCTCATTGACGCGCACCTGCGGCGTCTCGCGCAGAAAAATATTGGAAGCATGGATATCAACTGCCATGTCCGCACCGCTCATATCGTTCATAATCTGCGCCGCGACATATTCTGCCGTGGCGCTTGTGTTTGAGCCGGGGAAAATGCGGTTCATATCCAGATCGAACATCGGGATGCCGCGCGTGATCGAGTCGATGCCGAGCGGGTTGAGTGCCGGGTAGATATCGACAATGCCGTCGAGCAGTTCCATGTGTTCATTGATGCGGCGCGCGACCTCATAGCAGACATATTGTCCTTCCAGCTCGTCGCCGTGTGTGCCGGTGACAATACAGATGCGCTTGCTGTCCGGACGGGCACCGGCTTCGGGTTCCATGCGGTTCTTGATAATTTTCCATCGCTCATCGACCGGCAGGCCGACGGACACAACTTCTTGTATCATGAATATTCCCTCCATAACGCCACAATAACCGGCAGGGATACTCCTTGTCGGTCAGTGTGGTATATTTTTTAATTATATACAGATATGTAAGAATTACATATCACGCACGGTCACGGTTACGTCCTGCTTCTGGGAAACGGTGCAGGGAGCATAGCCCGGCGTGCGAAAAAAGCCCTTGTCGAGAATGCAGTCGTTGTAATCGCGTCCGGTCGTCAGGCAGATATAGCCGCTGTCAATCATGCAGTCGTTGGTCGGATCAAGCCCGCACCAGCGGCGCCCGTCGAAAATCTCGACCCAGGCATGTGTCTCGCCTTCACCGAACAGATAACCGACTACATAGCGTGCCGGAATGCCGTCCCGGCGGCACAGGGAGAGCATGATGTGCGTGAAATCCTGGCAGACACCTTTTTCCAGTGCAGCGGCCTCCTCTGCGGTTGTGCGGACATTCGTGACACCCTTTTCATAGGTCATGGCGTTGTGCAGCAGATGCATCCACTGCTGTGCGCGCTCCACCGGCTCTTCGCCGCTGATGCACGCACCGGTATACAGTGCTTCAATTGCCGCACCCGGGCGTGTCAGCTCGGATGGATAGCGGTAAATCGGATGCAGGGGGCCATCGATATATGGTGTTTCCCTCACCCAGGCAATGCCGGATACCGAGTAGGAAAAGGAAGTGTGCTCACTGTAGCAGTCGCCGATGTACATGGTTGTGCCCCATTCATCTGTGACGTTAGCCAGATGCTCGGCAGGCGCAATTTCTTTGTGGAGGTCACAGATAATCTGGCGGCTGTCTGTACGGGGGACGAGCCGCAGGGAAAAGCTGTGCGAAATGACAGGCGTGTCAAATTCCAGCTTTTTGCAGTGCGTGAAGTTCAGCTTTCTCATACGCATCTCCTTTTGTCATTCGGTAATCAGCGTCATGAGCGAACGGGCACATTCACGGCGCCAGCCGGGGGTGTGCAGCATGGATTCGCGCACATGGGCATACAGACAGTCGAGAATCTCTTCATCGTATGCAATGCCGCTCTGCCTGAGGCGCGGTGTCATTTTGCACAGCGCACGCTCAATATCTTCCGTCGGGAAGCTCAGGCGCAGGTACAGGTCAAAGCGCTCCAGATAGCGGCCGCATTTGATGATGCTGCGGCAGCGCTGGTCGAGGACATTGTCATCGATGCTTGCCCAGAAGGCGAGCAGGTAATCCTGTACCGGGAGCAGCGCCATCGTGGGGACATCGGAATGTGATGATGCCGCATAGATGTCCAGTGACATCTGGATGTAAGCGAGAGAATCACTGGTGATTTCATTTCGCAGCATAATGCCGTTGTCATACGAACGGTTGAGCGAAGTGAAAATTGAGTTCGGATCATCCTTGTCAAACAGGAAGCGGTGGATAAAATCCGCTTCGCTCTCATAGATGTTTGGGATATCCAGGCGTTCGCACAGATTTTTGTATGCATCCGCCTGCCGGTCAATCATCTGATCGTAATAATTGTAAAATGCTTTCAGCGTTGTATAAACACGCTCGGTATAGCGTCCCAGCCAGAACAGGCTGTCTCTTTTTTCTAGCGAGATAGTACCCATGTATCCTTAAATCCTCCTCCTTGCGATGAGTTGACAATAAACGAATCCGGGTTGCGGGAGAATCGGGTCAGGCCGCTTGCCCAGACCTTGGTTTCCGCGCCGCTGAGGACAAAGGCACGGAGATCAGCCTTGCGCGGAACCTTTTTGCCTTCGTCGATGATATCCAGATCACGGAAATCAATGACCTCCTGTGCGATGAACCGGCGCGGCTCACGCTGGATCAGTGCCCGCCAGTCGGCAAGCTCCTGCCCGGACATTTTATCGCCGAATACAACGCCATAGCCGCCGGCCTCCGCAACGTCCTTGACAACAAGACGTTCCAGATTTTCGAGGACAAACTTCCGGTCTTCTTCATACATCGGGAGGTATGTAGGCGCGTTGTTCAGAATGGGTTCTTCGCCCAGATAATAGCGGATCATCTTCGGAACGAAGTAATAAATACCCTTGTCATCCGCAACACCGTTGCCCGGCGCGTTAATGATGGCTACATTGCCTGCGCGGTATGCTGCCATCAGGTTGGGCACGCCGATGAGGGAGTCGGAGCGGAAGGTGCATGGATCGAGGAATTCATCCGACTGGCGGCGATAGACAGCACCGACACGCTTTTTGCTGCCATGGTCATCGCGGTAATACAGCTTGCAGTCCTGTACAAACAGATCGTTTGGCATAGCGAGCACGCTGTTGGTCTTTTCTGCGAGATAGGAATGCTCAAAGAACGCAGCGTTGTAACGTCCGGGTGTCAGAATGACATTGATGCCGCCGAGATTGACATTGTCCATTGTCTCACGCAGCATATCGGCATAATCGCGATTGTCGCGGACAGCGTGCGTACGGAAGGCACTTGGACTTGCCTTTCGGGACAGTTCCCGTGCAATCAGAGGATAGGAGGCACCGGATGGAATACGGAGATTATCCTCAAGGACATACCATGTGCCATCCTTGGCCTGTACAAGATCAATGCCGGAGATATGGCTGTAAATGCCGGCGGGAGGCATGATGCCCTCGCATTCGGGTAGATAGCCGGAGGAAGAAAAGACGAAATCATCCGGGATGATGCCGTCTGCAATGATGCGTTTCCGGCTGTAAATATCCGCTAAAAACTGGTTCAATGCATCGACGCGCTGCCGCAGACCGCGCTCAAGATAATCGAAATCTTCCGCAGGGATG
>CALYTA010000030.1 GCA_945486175.1 uncultured Clostridia bacterium
GGCATCGGGCCGGAGCGCATCGCCATCGACTGCCTGACGCTGACCGTTTCCGCAGAGCCTGCGGGCGCGATGAACACGCTGTCCGCCCTGCGCACCGTCAAACAGGAGCTGGGCGTCAAAACCTGCCTCGGCGTATCCAACATCTCGTTCGGCCTGCCGCAGCGCGTCAAGGTCAATTCGCACTTTCTTGCCATCGCGCTGGAAAACGGCCTCGACTTCCCGATCATCAATCCGAATATCCCGGAAATGATGCAGGCGGTCGATGTGCATAACCTGCTGCACCAGCGCGATCCGGGCAGCACACATTATATCGAAACCTATGGTGTCCCGGCAGATGTCCCTGCTGCACCCAAGGCTGCTGTCTCCGATGCGCCTGATGTGCAGACCGCCATCCTCAAGGGCCTGAGCGACGACTGCGCCGCCGCAACGCGCAAGCTGCTGGAAACCAACGACCCGCTCGATGTCGTCGCAAAGCACCTGATCCCTGCGCTCGACACCGTCGGCGACCTGTTTGAACAGAACAAACTGTTCCTGCCGCAGCTCATCCGCTCCGCGGAATGTGCAAAGGCGGGCTTTGAGGTCGTGCGCCAGCACATGGCACAGCAGGGCGGCGAAGCGCCGAAGGCGGACAAGGTCATCCTCGCGACCGTCAAGGGCGATATCCACGACATCGGCAAAAACATCGTCAAGGTCGTCATGGAGAACTACGGCTATCAGATTCTCGACCTCGGCCGCGATGTGCCGCCGGAGGCCGTCGTGAAATGCGCACTGGAGCAGGATGTCCATCTGGTCGGCCTGAGCGCACTGATGACCACGACGCTTGGCGCGATGGCGGACACGATTTCGCTGCTGCGCGACAGCGGTTATACCGGCAAAATCATGGTCGGCGGCGCTGTGCTGACTCCCGATTATGCCGCCTCCATCGGCGCGGATTTCTACTGCCGCGATGCAAAGGCATCGGTTGATGCCGCCCGTTCGGTATTCGGCTGACCGCCGCGGATTTCCATTAAAATTACAAAACAGTTACAGCTTCCCGCACGCTTTGGTTACAATCCCGGGCGCGCGGGGAGCTGTAATTTTTTCGGCAAAATCGCCGTTTTTTTCGCCAAATGTGCCAATTTGCCGTGTTTTTTCTTGTGCAATGTCCCTGAAATTCTGAAAAATTCCGGATTTTGGTTTGACAAATCCGCCTCTGTCCTGTAAGATAGGTTACAGTTCAGTTACATCACCGTAACAAATTGATACCGAATGTTCACCACATTCCCGATTGAAAAGGAGTTACATATGTTTCAGAAATTAAAGAAATGCATCATGGTTGCCGTCACCGGCATCGTGCTCACGGCCAGCGTCACCGCAGGCGCTCTGGCTGCTAACGTTACCGCAACGACCAGCGTCAATGTGCGCGCAGGTGCGGGCAACGGCTATAAAGTCGTCACCGTCCTCAAGAAGGGACAGGTCGTCGCCAAGACCGGCTCTTCCGGCAACTGGATCAAGGTCAGTGCAAACGGCAAGACCGGTTATGTATACGGCAAGTACCTGACCAGCGGCGGCACCACCACGACCAACGCTTCCAAGAAGCCGAGCACCACAACGTCGAGCACCGGCAGCAAGGTCTACATGGGCAACTACAAGCTCACGTTCTACGCAGGTGATACCACCACCGCTTCCGGCAGAACCCCGCGTGTCAACCACACCATTGCGGCTGACACCTCCATCCTCCCGATGTACTCCAAGGTTTACATTGAAGGCTGGGGCACCTACACGGTTGAGGACCGCGGCGGCGCCATCAAGGGCAAGCGCATCGACATCTTCGTTGCCAGCAACAAAATTGCCAACCAGTACGGCGTCAAGTACGCAGATGTATATCTCGTAAAATAATCACAGAAATACCAAACCGGTTCGGGATGTTCCCGAACCGTTTTTTTCATGCACGGAAAAGCGGCGCGGGAATGCTCCCGCGCCGCGCTGCTTACTCTGTGACAATGGCCAGAAAGACCGCGTTTTTGTCCGAACAGTTCTTTGTGTAATGTGAATCACCGCCGCCGCAGATCCAGGCATCACCCGGATGCACGGTGTGCTCCGCACCGCCGTCCGCGATGACCAGCTCACCCTCCAGCAGCCAGCAGAACTCCGCATCCGGCATGTGCGCATGCTCGCCGATGGTACAGCCCGGCTCCAGCGTCAGCACAGCGCACATTTTGAACTTGCCGAAGGAATCCCCCGGTGCAAGCAGTGTCTTGCGGATGACATTTCCCTCACCGCCGCGCAGATGCTCGATGATGTCCGTTTTCTGTTCCTTTGCCCGATTCAACATGTTTTCTTCATCCTTTCCTGTCTTTCAGTACAACAACCGTAATGCCGTTGTTATGCCGGTCAATATCGTGATCCCTGCGGAATGCAGGGCAGATTTGCAGCAGCCTGCGTGTATCTTCCTCAAATATCGTCAGCTTTTCGCCTGGGATGAAAAACCGGATCTGTCCCCGGCGCTGTAAGACAGGCAGCTCCCGGCGCACAGCGACGCGGATTTTGCCGCCATTGCCGGTCGAACCGAAGCCATGGATGATTTTGAGCACCCACACGCCCTGCCGCCGTGCAAGCCGCACCTCCAGCTGCAGCCGCGCGAGCGCCTGCCGGACAGTCGGCATGCCGTCCTCCAGATTGATCTGACGAATTTGCTGTTCCATTTCTATGTTCCTTTCATCCTGTGCCTTCCTGCGGAATCCGGGAGAGAAAATCCGCAAACAGCGGCCCCATTTCCGCATCGGTGTCGCGGCACAGGCCGTCAACCATGCGCTCCGGATGCCACTGCACAGCCCGCACCGGGAGTGAATCGTGCTCAACTGCTTCGATCACACCGTCTGCATCACTGACCGCCGTGACGCGCAGTCCTGCACCGAGCGTGCGGATGGCCTGATGGTGGTAGCTGTTGACCGGAACGGTCTCGCCGAGCAGTGGGCGCAGCCAGCCGTCCTCCGATGTGATGATGGTATGGATTGTATTTTCATGCACATAGGCTGTGGCAAGATGCTGAAACAGCGTCCCGCCGAAAAAGACATCGATGACCTGAAGCCCGCGGCAGATGCCGAACACCGGCTTTTTGCGCGCACAAAACTGCCGCAGCAGTTCCCATTCGCGCTCGTCGCGCTTCTGGTCGACACTCGCGTCCTTGCCTGTCATATGCCTCCCATAGTACGACGGATGGATATCCCCGCCGCCGGACAGCAGCAGCGCATCTGCGCGGTCTGCCAGCGTTTCCACGCTGCCAAAGCCGCCGTCGAGCAGCATAATGCCGCCAAAGCGCGCGAGTGACCGCGCATACAGCTCACTCTGTGCCACCTGCCGGCTCCGCTTGCCGGAGATCGTACCGGATGATACCAGTATAACAGTATTTGCCGTATTTTTCACCTCCTGCATCATAAATATTTCAAAGATGCGGAAGGCAACACTGTTCCCGATGCAACAGCGCTGCCTTTCCTTCCCCATAAGCATGCCATGGATTGTCCGCGAGCACGCGCGAATCCGGTTGCAAGTGTGAAATTTTTCCAGGAGGTGTGGAATATGGAATGGTCTGATCTGCTGGCACTCGCCGGGGCGGTCGCTGTGTTCCTGTTCGGCATGGAACTGCTGTGCACAGGGCTGGGCGCCCTGTCACGTGACCGGCTGCGGCGCTGCCTCATGCAGGCAGCACCTTCGGTCTGGCGCGCCACGGCACTCGGCGCAGCGGTCACGGCGCTGGTACAGAGCTCCTCCGCCGTGACAGTTGTCCTCGTCGGGCTTGCCGCAAGTGGGGCACTCATGCCGGAGCAGGCTGCCGGCATGATCGCAGGTGCCAACATCGGTACCTGTACCACTGCGTTTTTCATTCACATCGGACTGCACGCCGGATGGATGGGTGTGTTCCACAGCAGCTGGCCGCTGCTCCTGCTCGCTGTTCTTCTGCCCGCCCTGCTGCGCAGGCGCTGCCATCCGGCGCTGTTCATCGGAGCGGGGCTGACTGCGCTGATGTCCGGCATGGCACACATGCAGGATGCACTCGCCCCGCTCTCCGGCTCGCCCCTGTTTGCGCGCCTGCTCGCGCAGTGCGTCTCCCCGCTGTCCGGGCTTCTCGCAGGCACAATCGTCACAGCGGTACTGCAAAGCTCCTCTGCCTGTATCGCGCTGTTACAGGCGGTCTCCGCATCCGGCATGCTGTCGCTCGGCAGTGTCGTGCCGATCATTCTGGGACAGAACATCGGCACCTGTGTCACCGCCCTGCTCGCGAGCCTGCGCGCCGGACGCGCTGCCCGTCAGACAGCTTTTCTGCACCTGCTGTTCAATGTCATCGGCGCCGCAGTCGTGTTCCCGGTTCTGCTCCTCATCCGGCAGCTCTGCCCCGCATGGCTCACCGTGCCCGCCGACAGCGCGGCAATCGCATGGGTGCATCTGGCGTGCAACCTCGCCGCCGCAGGTGTCTTTCTGCCGCTGCGCCGCGTCATCCTCGCGCGCATGACGCAAAACAGCCCCCCGCAAACGCGGGAGGCCGCTGTATAGCGCCATATTCAATTCGCATCGACAATCCATGCATTTGGGATATGCCGTCCCTTGTCCGGCGTGACTGCCGAAGAGCGCGTAATGTTGCGCCCGCGGTAATACATGACGGAGGACGAACCGCCATCCAGATTGCATGCCTGATATGCGCCGTACTCATACAGGATATCCGTCAGGTCGCCCAGCGTAATGCCGATGGAATACCCCGGCTGCCGTCCGTCAATGACTGCCAGCAGCATCTGTCCATCCCGCGTCTGCCCGATGACTGAGCGCGGCTGCAGGCCCCAGCCGGAGGAACCGCTGATGAGATGCCTGCCGTTGACAATCAGTGCCGGGCTGAACTGCATCGCATCGCGCGTGCCGGCCGGCAGCGTCTCGGAAATATTCAGCCGGCTGCCGCTGTCCATGCCGATGACCTTCATCTTTGTGTCGAGCGTGTCAATCACCGTGCGCCCGCTGGAAACAACCATGCCGAACACATCACCGCCGTTGCCTGTGCCCTCCGGGTCGGAAAAGCCGCTCGCATTGATGCCGAGCACGGCATTGTTGCTGCGGCAAATCTGATTGAGATAGCTTCCTGAACTGCCCAGCGTGTTGGATACAGCAAGCCGCACCTGCGCGGGATTTTTGACAATCGCCATCCGGCCGGAATAGCCGTCGCCCTTCAGCCCGACAATCACAATGCCGTTGCGCGTATCGATGGCGCACACCGGGTCGCCGTATATCGTCTGAATCCCGGTCTCCTCATCGTCATAATCCGCCTGATCGATCATCAGATAACCGTCCTCATCCAGCACCTCGCTCTTTTTGTGCGCCGCCATATATGCCCAGAACGATTTCTGGTCAATTTCCGCATAGGCATCGGAGAACTGCTCACGGATGTCATCCCAGGTATCGACGGCGTCTTCGCCTGCATCGACAAACGATGTGTCGTCTGTCCCGGTATCCCAGCTGCTGTTATACTCCTCCTGCCGGAGTTCAATCGTCATGCGCCCGCTCATCACGTCGTCAATAACCGACTGCGGCAGGAACAGCGTCGCCAGCCACTGATGGTTCATCGTACCCATCGCGGTTTCGATATAAATCGTGCGCCACTTCTCGATAAACGGGATATGCGAGAACACCAGCACGCAGTACAATACAGCCAGACCCGCAAGCGTAATTGCCGTACCGCGCAGGATATGGCGTTTTTTCCGCGTTTTCCGCGTCTTCCGTCTGCTCCGGCGCGGTTTTTTCTGTTTTTTCGGCGCAGATGTGCGCCGCTTTTTCAGCTGGGGTGCGTCTGCTGCTTTCTCTTCCAGACACACCCAGCCGGAATCATTCCGGTTTTGCTCCCCGTTCACAGGTTCACCCCTCAAATGCTGTCTTTGGTGTCTTATTATAGCACAGTTTTCCGGCATATCCTACGGCAAACTACACAAACCCATGTGTTTTTCTTGTGTCTGCGCGCAAATGTATGCTATACTTGGCACAAAACAGGAGGTTCCATCATGCAGATCACCGAACATGAAACCTATATCGAAATCCGCAGTGAAAGCCGGTTTTCCGCGCGGCAGACCTTCACCTGCGGGCAGTGCTTCCGCTGGCAGGAGCAGCCCGACGGCAGCTGGCGCGGCATCGTGCGCGGCAGGGCGGCGCGCGTCTGGGATGACGGCGGCGCGCTTTGCATCACCGGCACACGCGCACAGTTCGACGCGCTGTGGCGCAGCTATTTCGACTGTGATACGGATTACGCATCCATCTGCCGGTCATTTGCCGTGGACGAATTTACGGCAGCAGCGGCAGAGTTCGGCGCGGGCATCCGCATCCTGAACCAGGAGCCGTGGGAGGCTCTGTGCACGTTTCTGATCTCACAGTGCAACAACATCCCCCGCATCACGGCGATTGTACAGCGGCTGTGTGCGGGCTGGGGCGAACCGGTTTCGTTCGAGGGAGAGACTCTGCATGCGTTTCCAACGCCGGAAGCACTGGCAGGCCTGTCGCCGGATGACCTCGCGCCGCTGCGCGCAGGCTACCGCGCGCCATATCTGATTGCCGCGGCACAGGCAGCCGTGTCCGGTGCGCTGTCATTCGACGCGCTGCGCGCGATGTCCACGGAAGAAGCACGCCGAAGCATCATGCAGCTGCGCGGTGTCGGGCGCAAGGTGGCGGACTGCTTCCTGCTGTTCGGCCTGCATAAAATGGATGCATTCCCGGTGGATACCTGGATGAAAAAAGCCGCCGCATATTACAGCGGCGACATGAAACGGTTTATTGACAGCCCGTTTGCGGGCGTGTACCAGCAGTATTTCTTTTATTACGTGCGGGAGCATCACATCGGGAAATAACTCACTCGTACTGAAAGACCCGTTCAAACGCAATATCCGCCCGGTCAAACGGAAATTTTTCCTTGTCCACAGCTACTTCTACAAATCCGTTTTTGCGGTACAGCCTGATCGCATGCGTGCATTTCCGGTTGGATACAATAACCACCTTTTCGAGCTTCTTTTGCTGCGCGTATTCAATGCACGCCCGCAGGCAGGCGCTTCCCGCGCCCGTGCCGGTATACATCCCGCGCGCACAGAACTTTTCGATCTCCCATTCCCCGTTGGGCAGCGGCGCAATCATGCAGCATGCCAGTACTTCATCGTCGTCATCGACGGCAAAGAAAATCTGTCCGCCCTGTTCGATCGACTGTTCAAAATGCTCCAGAACTGCGATGTCCTCCTCTTCCAGCACAAACATTTCGGAAATCCACTGCCGGTTCATCTCGATGAACGCAGTTTTGTATTTTTTATCATATGGTACGATTTTCATAAACAATTACTCCTGCAAACCATTCTGTTTGTTCCTGCAATCCTTCAAAAGCTCCGTGACTGTGTCAAGTGCATGCATCAGCGCTTCACATGTTTCTCCGTTCAACGGTGCGAGAATCTCACCGATCTGCGCATTTGACCGGCGAATAAAATCTCTCGTGAGTTCCACGCCCAGTTCTGTCAGATGAAGCTCACGTGACCGGGAATCGGTTTTGGACACCATCCTGACCAGATAGCCTTTGCTCTCATGGCTTTTGATAATGCGGCTCAGATAGCTCTTATCGATGTTCATGGTGCTGGCGATGTGCGCCGCATTGCACCCGTCATGCTCATATACCTCGAACAACACCCTCGCTTCTGTCGCGGAATACTCCGAACCGAGATAATGGTTCCCCAACAGTTCCAGCATCGGCATATAAAACCGGGTAAATTCCCGCACCCTATATACAGCCTTTTCCTTTTCGTCCATCCGTTCCTCCCCGAGCAAAATAGTTGACATTGTCCACTATTTGATAATACATCATTTAGTAGACTTTGTCAACCATTTTGACAGATGGTTTGTTCTGTCCCTACGCAAAAAAGCAGCAGCGAACCCGCTGCTGCCGTTTTTGTCTTGTTATCCCTCGATGACCTTCACGTAATAATTTCTGGTGCGCGGCCCGTCAAATTCACAAAAATAAATGCCCTGCCAGATGCCGAGCAGCATATTGCCATCCTCAAACGGGATGGTCTTTGACACGCCCATCGCCGAGCACTTGAGGTGTGCCGCCGAATTGCCCTCCGCATGGCGGAATTCCGGGCGGTCAGGATATGCCTTGTCCAGTCCGAGCAGCATATCGCGCACAACATCCGGGTCAGCGTTTTCATTGATGGTGATGCCCGCCGTCGTGTGTGCGCACCAGACGACGACAACGCCGCTTTTCACGCCGCTCTCGCGGATGGTCTCACGCACGCTCTGCGTGATGTTCAGAAAGCCCTCGCGCGGGGTTTTCAGTGTAAATTTTTTGGCTTTCATATTTATTCTTCCTCCTCCGGATTGCGGCTT
>CALYTA010000031.1 GCA_945486175.1 uncultured Clostridia bacterium
ACTCTTCGAGGAGGGAATGGTCCGATGCCGGGGACAGATAGACGGGCTTGCCGCCCTCCGTCATGACGTAAATGGCGCCGTCATCCGTCTCATCGCCGACGAGAATCGCCGCATCGAGACTGCTTGCAGCAATTGCAATGCGGATGGGGTCATCCAGACCGTATTGGCTGAGGTCGGACGGATTGTCCTCCGCAATCGACTGTGCGGTCAGCCCGGACTGCAAACCGGACAGCAGTCCGGTGCTCAGCTCACTGTCATCCGCGTCGCACGAAATCGGCGCGGTGAATATATATTGCGAATATGCCTTCGCCGTGTCATCATCCATGCCGGAGATGTCGCGGGCGGAGAGGGTTACAACCGTGCCGTCATCCATGTGGTCGATGGTCAGTGATTTCAGCTCGTCGGACAGGCTGTAATAGCCGCCGAGCACGGTCAGGTTGCGGTAATACGACTGTGCCTGTGTGAGCGTCTCCGCGGTATCGCTGTCCAGCAGGTAGACCGCTGTCCCGCCGTCTGCGGAGCAATAGGTGCCCAGGTCATTGGAAAGGCCGATGGTCAGTGTGACTGCCGTACCGTCCGTGCCTGTGATGACGAGTGTATCGGTGTCATCCTCCGCCGACAGACCGTATTTTCCGGGATCAGCACAGTCTTCCTCGACCAGGCGGGCGGAGATGCCGCAGGCAGCGTTCATCAGCCCCTGCATGAGCGATTCACTGTAGTCGTTCTCCGCTGCACCGGACATCGTATAGGTGGTGCCGCTGTCATCGGAGGAGGTGGCCATGGTGAAGCTGCTGCCGTCGCGCAGCGTGACCTGTACGCTGGCGAGGTCATCTGTGTCCATTGATACCAGCTCCTCAAACGGCGTGCTGTTGGTCTCTTCTTCTTTTGGATGGAGCAGCAGTGCGGCATAAGCGCCGCCGAGGACGGCGACGGCAATCATGCCGGACAGAAGGCGTCTGGTATTCTTTGTCATAGCTTCCTCCGACGGAAAAAGACCGCGATGCCTGCGCCGAATATGGCAAGCGGGAACAGGGCGAGCAGCAGGAAGATCACGAATTGTGCCGTTGTGCCGGTGACCAGCGGTTCCGCGCTCAGGCTCTTGGCAGCGATGGTGACAACATCGAGGTCCGGCTGCATCTGGTCGACGACATTGCTCAGGAACGGCTGGTTGAGCAGGCTGGAGGCGCTCATCAGGTCATCCGACATCATCAGCGCCGCGGTGCAGACAAACACCTGTCCGCCGTCGTCATTTCCGGTATAGGTGGACAGCGTTGCGAGTGCAAACGGGCCGTCGGTGTCGCTGTCCTCCTTCGTATAGCTGTCATATTCCGTTTCATCGGTGAGAACCTTTGCATACGAGGTGCTGCGGCTCTCCATCAGCGTCTCAATCGTGCGGTCACTCACGGAGCTGTCCAGTTCCGCCGTGATGGACTTGGCATTCGGCGTGACGAGCACCATGTCCGTCTTGCTGTCCAGCGCGCTGTTGACATCCGAATCGGTCAGCTGTGCAAGGATATCCGGCTCTTCGCTGATGTTATAATCCGCATCGAGCACCATATCCGCCTGTACAGCCGCGCCCCACTCCTTCAGATAGGCATACAGCACCGGCAGCGAGGTCGGGGACAGCGTGCCGTCAAATACCATCAGGTCGCCGCCGTTCTTGATAAAGGCATCAATGAGGTCGGCTTCTTTTTCGGTCAGGTCTGCCTGCGGCAGGCTGATGACCAGAACCGAAGCATCGTCCGGAATCTCCTTTTCCTCCGTCAGGTTGAGCAGGCTCACGGTGAAGCCCGCATTCGTCAGCATGGAGGTGAAGGTGGTGGAAACGCTCTCATTGTGCCCCTGCAGGATATAGGCGACAGGGGTTTTCTCGTTCGTCACAGCGGTGATGGCGGAGGTCAGTGCCTGTTCGCCCTGGAAGCCGGTGACGGTGGAATAGCCGCTGTACGACGAGCTGGATTCCGTGGTATAGAAATCCGAATCGTTGAGCACGCGGGTGTGGTCGCCATAGGACACGATGACGCTGCCTGCCTGGATGGTGGCAGCGAGGTCGCTGTAGCGGCTGACGACATTCGGGTTGGTGTACGGGTCGATGTATTCGACGTTCAATTTATCGCCCGCGAGATTGATATATTTGTTCAGCAGCGTGTATACCTTGCCATAATAGCTGTCGTTGCGGAAATCATCTTCTGACGCCAGAATGGTGATGTCCACGGTCTCCTCCATGCCCTCCAGCATGGTTTTGGTGTCGTCGGTGATTTCATACAGCCGGTTCGCCGTCAGGTCGAGCGTCAGGTCGAAGCGGTCGGTCAGATTGGTGCACACCAGATTGAGCAGGATGACGGCTGCGAGTGCAACCGCAAGTCCCGCGGCGGAAACCGACACGCGGCGCAGCCGTTTGCGCTTCTGTGCCGTTCTTTCGGGGGATACCGGCACCTTGGGCGCCTTATTTTTTTTGAATGGTTTCATCGGGTCACACCTCCTCAAAGCCTGCGCCGCTCGAGCACGCGGGCGGTCAGGTACAGGAACAGCCCGGTGAGCGAGAGGAAGTAGATCAGGTTTCCAAACGAGAACTGCCCGGACATAAAGGAATCATAACGGGTAAAGATGGACAGCCAGCTGAGCAGCGTGCCGAGCAGGCTGCCGCTGTCGAGCGAATAGCTCAGCATATCCGCGATATACAGCCCGAGGAACAGCGCAAATGATAGCACGGCGGCAATCAGCTGGCTTTCGGTCAGGCTGGAGAGGAACATGCCCATGGCGGCAAATACGGCGGACGCGCACAGCACGGCGACATAACAGCCGATGATGCCCGCCCAGGCGGGCTCGCCGAAAATCGCGATGATGACGACCCACGGCAGTGTGCACGCGAGTGCCACGAGCAGCACGCCCACAGCGGCGAGGAATTTGCCGCCGACAATTTCCCAGACACTGACCGGTGCGGTCAGCAGCAGGCGGTCTGTGCCCTGCTTGTATTCCTCACTGAACAGCCGCATGGTCAGGATCGGCATGAGGAACAGGAACACGATGAGCATATTGGAAAAGACGCTGCCCATATCGCTCGACGAGGACAGCACACAGATGGCGAAAAAGTACAGGTTCATAATCGTCAGGAATGCGCCGATATAGACATACCCGAGCGGAGAACGGAAAAATCCCTGCATATCGCGCTTGCGGATGGCATTCACTTGTCCTCACCCCGCTTTCTGCCGAACAGGCGGCGTTTTTTCTTCGGCACTTCGTCCACAGGCACGGGTGCGGCTTCCGGTTCGGGCTCCGCGCCGGTCAGCTCGAGGAAAATGTCCTCCAGGCTCAGCTCGACCTGCTGCATGGACAGGATCGCGAGCCTGTGCTGGCTGAGCGCGTCAAACACCGCGCGCCGGATGTCCGCGCCCGGCTCCGCCGTGATGCGGTAGATGGATTTCATGCCGTCTTCCACCGTGGCGACGGCTTCGGAAACGCCCGGAATGGCGCGCAGCACGCCGAGTACGGCGGCAGGCTCGCCCTCAATGGTCATACTCAGCTGCTCCGCGCCCTCGACGCGTTCGCTCAGCTCGGCAGGCGTGCCATCCGCGACAATTTTGCCGTGGTCAATGACGAGGATGCGGTCACACACCTCCTGTACCTCCGGCAGGATATGGCTGGACAGGATGACCGTGTGTTTCTGGCCGAGCCTGCGGATGACCTCGCGGATCTCAATGATCTGGCGCGGGTCAAGGCCGACAGTCGGCTCGTCGAGGATCAGCACCTTCGGGTCGCCGATGAGCGCCTGTGCCAGCCCGACACGCTGGCGGTAGCCCTTGGACAGATTGCGGATCAGCCGCCCGCGCACATCCGGCAGTCCCGCCATGTCGCAGATGCTGTCCAGATGCTCCTCCTGCGGCAGCGTGCATTTTTTCAGCTTGTAGACGAATTCGAGATATTCATCCACCGTCATATCGGGATACAGCGGCGGATTTTCCGGCAGATAGCCGATGATTTTGCGTGCGCGGTCGGCATCGGTCTCGATGTCCGCACCGTCCACCGTCACGGTGCCGGCTGTCGCGCGCAGGCAGCCGGTTATCATGTTCATGGTTGTGGTCTTTCCCGCGCCGTTCGGGCCGAGGAATCCGATGATCTCACCCTCCGCGACGGAGAACGAGAGATCGGAGACCGCAGCAATGTCACCATAGCGGCGCGTGAGCCCTTTCACTTGTATCATAGAAGGCCTCCTGAGGGGGAATAAAAGA
Source organism: uncultured Clostridia bacterium (assembly GCA_945486175.1). Lineage (GTDB taxonomy): Bacteria > Bacillota > Clostridia > Oscillospirales > Butyricicoccaceae > Butyricicoccus_A. The sequence continues at coordinate 4,230 of CALYTA010000031.1, forward strand.
TAAAAAAACAGGGCAGGACAGAAACCGACGTCCTCCCAACACCCCCATTCTATCATCCATATGTGATTGTTTTGTGAACAGTCGTCGTCGTTTGTTGTGTCCGGGACAGGAAATATAGTATAATATTGGAAGAATGTTGCAGAAAGGGGCGGGAAAACATGCAGGATTTCATTGCACAGGGTGTGGAGCGCGGCAGCTTTGAGGACAACCGCCTGCCGGTGCTCATCTACATCTGCCCGCTGGAGCTGGATACAGCAGGCCAGGAAATGCATTCCCATCCGGGCTATGCCGAGCTGATGCTGGTGCGCAGCGGCAAGGGTGTTGTCAATGTGGACGGGCGGCAGGAGCATCTTTCTGCCGGGGATTTTGTCCTGTGCGGCGCGGGCGAGCCGCACAGCTACCAATCGGACAGGGAGGAGCCGCTGAAAGGCGTTTCCTGCGGGTTTGCGCGGCTGATGTGCCGCGGCATGGAGGAAAACTGCTTTATTGCGCACCCGGACCAGCCGGTGGTGCATGCCGGCCCGGGCAGTGCGGGGCTGGATTCACTGCTTTCCGTATTGGAAAAGGCGGCGCTCGATCCGAGTACGGCGAGTGAGGAGGTATGCAGCTATCTGTCCGCCGCGGTCGTGACGGTCGCGCTGCGCATCCACCGCGCTGCCGCGGAGCAGGCGGAACAGGCGCATTATGAGCTGGGCGTGCGCACGCGCATGTACCTCGACCGGCATTATCTCGAGCCGCTGACGCTCGATGAAATTGCACAGGCGATGGGCGTGAGCAAATACCATCTCGACCGCGTCTTTGCGGAGAGCGCGGGCTGCTCGCCCATGCAGTATATCATACGCCGCCGCATGGCGCGCGCACAGACCCTGCTTGCCTCCACTGACCAGACCATCCAGCATGTGGCGGCACAGTGCGGCTACAGCAACTATAATTATTTCACAGCACTGTTCCGCAGAACCATCGGAATGACACCAAGAGACTACCGAAAAGCAGTACAGGGGCGCACCGGACATAGGAATTGATGGGTAAATTTGTGTAATATGAAGGATAATTTCGGAAATCATGGGATTCTGTATTGCAAAGTGCCTGCAAAATCCGTATAATCATACTATCGGAGAATGTCGGGTTCCATCAGATAACACCCGGCAAAGGACACTGAAGAGACATGGAGGCTAAACCAATGGAACTGTTACGAATCGGCGTTGTGGGATGCGGCGCGATCGGCCGTGAACACATTGACCGCATTACCAATAAGCTTTCCGGCGGTAAGGTCGTTGCTGTATCCGACGTTTTTGTCGAAGGCGCACATAAGGTGGGTGATCCTATCGGTGCAACTGTGTACAACAACAGCGCGGATCTGGTCAATGACCCGGATGTAGATGCCGTCATCTGCACCACCCCGGGATTTGCCCACAAGGAAACCGTCATGCAGGCGATTGAGATCGGCAAGCCGGTCTTCTGTGAGAAGCCGCTGACGACCACCGCGGAGGACTCGATGGACATCATCGAGGCGGAGATCGCGGGCGGAAAGCACCTCGTCCAGGTCGGCTTTATGCGCCGCTATGACAAGGGCTACCGCCAGGTAAAGGAAATGCTGGAATCCGGCGAGTTCGGCGCACCGCTGTACCTCAAGTGCACCCACTGGAACCCGGAGGTCGGCACCAACTATGACACCCCGATGGCTGTCTATGACACTGCCATCCATGAGATCGACGTGCTGCACTGGCTCGTCGGTGATGAATATGAGTCCGCACAGATCATGATGCCGCGCCAGACCAAGCACACGCATCCCGACCTGAAGGACCCGCAGCTGATGTTCCTCAAGTGCCGTTCCGGCCTGATTGCAATGGTAGAGGTCTTTGTCAACTGCCGTTTCGGCTACGACATCAACTGCCAGATTGTCTGTGAGGAAGGCGTCATTGACCTGCCCTCCCCGGCAGTTCCGACCTACCGTAAGTCCGGCGGCCTGACCACCCCGATCGGCCACGACTGGAAGAAGCGCTTTATCGAGGCGTATGATACGGAGATTCAGGAGTGGATCAACTCCACCCGCAAGGGCGAGGTAAACGGCCCGAGCGCATGGGATGGCTTTGTTGCCAACCTGACCGCCGATGCACTGGTTGCCAGCCAGGAGAGCGGCGAGGTTATACCGATTGATATCGGTGTCGTTCCGGAATTCTATAAAAAATAATCCGCCGCAGTGAAAACCAGTTTTCCCTAAAGCAGACAAAACCGCCGGCGTGCAGCCGGCGGTTTATTGTTAGCGTGTTAAATCGGGTATCTCCGGAACAGGCTGGGGGAAATCCCCACGTTTTTCTGGAAGCTGTGGATAAAATTTTCTTCGCTGTTGTATCCGATGTGGTAGGCGATTTCCTTCACGGTCAGCGTCGTGGAGGTCAGCATGTATTTCGCCTTGTCCAGCCGGCGCAGCACGATGTATTCATATGGCGAATAGCCGGTGTGCCGCTTGAACTGGCGGGAGAAGTGCGAGGGGCTGAGGTTGACCGCCTCCGCGACCATCGCCACGGTCAGCTGTTCAAACAGGTGCTCGTTCATATAGCGGATTGCCTGCGTGATGCAGCTGTCCGCATCGCGCACCGTGCCCGTTTCCTCCAGCAGCAGCTGGCACAGGATGCGGTGCAGCAGCTGGGAACAGGCGGCTTCGCTCAGGCGTTCGCCGGAAGCGCACCCGCTGAGCAGGGAATCCAGCTCAAGCAGGATTTCTGAGTACGCCGTGGGCGCGAACACATGGCGGTCGCCGTGTGCCTGGAGAATGCGGCGGTAAAAATCGCGCGCATTCAGCCCGTTAAACAGCAGCCAGATAAATTCCAGCCCGTCTGTGCCGTGGTAGCGGTACGGCTCGCGGCAGTCGAACAGCACGACCTGTCCGGATGTGGCGAGCGTGGTTTTTCCGCCCAGTTCCAGCTCCAGTGCGCCGTCCTGTACGGCAAACAGCATGATATTCAGATTGTGGTCGCCCTGGAGCGCGATTTCCGACTGATAGCCGAAGGAATATGCGCTGTTGCAGAAATAATGTCCGCAGCGTGTCGGATAATAAAACAGCTCATGCGCCAGCGCGGATGGCGTAAAATAGTACCGTTCGGAGGTCTGGTGTACGCCGGCTTCCGGAATCAGCATTTTGATCACATCCTCTCTGTTATTTATCGTATCAGGCATGTGCCGCAATTGCAAGAGGTAAGAGAGCAGAATATCGCAGTTATTCGGCAAATACTATCATTGGCAGATGCTACTTCGGCAGATATAATAAAAGCATCAAGGGAGACCGCCGAAAGGCGGACAAAACACGACAAGTGAGGAGGATACTATCAATGAAAATCGCTTTTGACGTTGACGTGCTCGCCAAGCAGATGAGCATCAATGACATGGTGCACAAGGTAGCAGACTGGGGCTACAAGTACATCGAGCAGTCCCCGCATCCGCGCATCAACCCGTTCTACAAGCATCCGCTGTTCTCTAAGGAGTGCGAAGCTGAGTACCGTCAGGCACTGAAGGAAACCGGCGTTGAAATTTCTTCTTTCATCGTTGTATATCGTTGGAGCGGTCCGACTGAGGAGCAGCGCCAGCACGCTGTTGCAAACTGGAAGAAGATCATTGAGATCGCTGTTAACATGGGTGTACCGGTTATCAACACCGAGCTGTCCGGCGATCCGAATCAGGCAGAAATCTGCAACGGCATGTGGTTCAAGTCCATGGAAGAGCTGCTGCCGATCATCGAGCGCGAAGGTCTGCGTGTGGAAATCCAGTCCCATCCGTATGACTTCTGCGAACTGAACAACGAGACCGTTGATATGGTTAAGTCCTTCCGTTCCAAGAACCTGGGCTATGTATATTCTTCTCCCCATGGCTTCTTCTACGATCAGGGCAAGGGCGATGTTCGTTCCATGCTGAAGTACTGCGGCGAGGAACTGACTCATGTTCTGTTTGCTGATACCTTCAATCAGACACTGGACTGCCGTTACATTGCAAACCCGCCATGGCTGAACGGCCGCGGCAAGGCTGACGTTACCATTCATCAGCATCTGGCAATGGGCGAAGGCGACGTTGATTTCCCGGGCATCTTCGAGACCCTGCGTGAGATGGACTTCGCAAACAGACAGCTGAAGCCG
>CALYTA010000032.1 GCA_945486175.1 uncultured Clostridia bacterium
CGTGTGCGGTGAGATTTCCGGACTGAATATTCTGCGTGCGTCCAAGAGCTACATGCCGGATGGCTGCTATTTCCTGATTACGCACAAAAACGCCGTGCTGATGCCGTATAAAATTTCTGACGCAAAGGTACACAACGACCCGGTCGGCGTATCCGGTGCGCTGATTGAAGGCCGCCATTACTATGACGCCTTCGTGCTGGGTGCAAAGTCCGCGGGTGTATATGCGCTTGTGCTCTCGGCAAACAAGCTCTCCACGCCGTCGATTACCATTTCCAGCGGAAGCGCGACCATCAGCAAGCCGACCGGTGCGTCCGAGGTGCGCTATACCACCGACGGCACCGACCCGCGCTATTCCGACAGTGCAAAGGTGTATTCGTCTGCCATTACCGTGGACACCGGAACGGTTGTGCGTGCGGCGGCGTTTGCAGATGACAAATTCACCTCTTCGGTTGCCGAAAAGACGGCATAATACGGCAGAATGCGGCAGCCGGGTGCGGATGTGCCCGGCTGTCCGGCTGACGGACAGAAAGGAGGATGCCGATTGACCGGCAGACAAGTATATGAACAGGCGCTGGTCCTGCTCGGCATGGAGCACGACGAGGTGCCGTGGCTGGAACACATGGCGGCGGGCTGTCTCAATCAGATGCTGGCAGACCGGCTGTATGAGCAGGGTGCGCTGTGCCGCGCACAGGGCAGGGATGCACCCGCTGCCGCGCCCGTGATGGAGGAATTGGACGAGGAAGTTCCCTATGATGAGCTGTTCGTGCGCGAATGCTTCCCGTATGGGCTCGCGGCACTGCTCATCGCGGAGGATGACCGCACGATGTTCAATTGGCTGATGAGTGAATATGAACGGCGTGCCGCCTATTATGCGCCGTGCACGCTGACAGACCTGCAGGAGGCGGACGAATGAGCGCGCCCTATCAGTTTTCCGAAGCGGATGTGGTACAGGAAATTGCTGTCGAACGGTTTGCAGGTGTGGATTTTGCATCCCATCAGACCAAAGTGGATTGGGCGCGTTCGCCGGATGCCTGCAACATGATCGCAAATGACACCTTTTTCCCGGTCAAGCGCACGGGCTACCGCAGGGTCGCCAAATTTGACGGCGAAATTTTCGGGCTGCACCGGTTTGAAGACGATACGCTGTGCCATGAAGGGAAAAACCTGTGGCGGCTGGAGGACAACGGCGCGCATACAAAGCTGTATGACGACATGAATGAAGGGAAATCGACTTCCTTCCTGATGAACGGAAAGCTGTGGCTGCTCGACGGAAAGACGTATCTCGTCTATGACGGCGAAGCAGCACAGCCGGTGCGCGACATCGCCTATGTGCCGACGACAACCATCGGCAGTGCGCCGGCGGGAGGAGGCACCAGCCTTGAGGCGGTCAATCTGCTCACTCCGAAACGCATCAACACGTTTGTCGGGGACGGCACCAGCAAGGTATTCCAGCTGGATTGCACCGATATCGACGTAGAGAGCACGGAGTGCACGGAATTTTCCATTAAAATGGTCAATACGGTCACCGGAAGAGTCACATTTGAAGAGGCACCGCCGGATGCGGGCGGACTCGCCAACGTCATTATTTCCTTTGCAAAAACGACTGGGCATCCCAGCATCGACCGCTGCCGCATCTGCGGGCTGTACGGCGGCAAAAACGATACGCGCGTGTTCCTCTCCGGTAATCCGGACGAGCCCAACTGTGACTGGCAGTCCGGACTGTATGATCCCACCTATTTTCCGGATACCGGATACACGCGCATCGGCTCGGATGCATCCGAAATCATGGGCTATGCCAGACAGTACGACACGCAGGTTGTGCTCAAATCCGACGGACAGGATGCAAAGCAGTATCTGCGCACATTCGCGCTGGATGAAAACGACAGGCCGAGCTATCCGTTGCGGCAGGGCGCAGAGGCCGCAGGCGCTGCGAGCCGGTATGCCATCGATGTGCTTGAAGGTACACCGCTCTACCTCTCGCCGCAGGGCGTGATGGGGATTTTCGGCACAAATGTCACCGAATACCGCACAATTGCGGGCATTTCCCAGCGCGTTGACCCGCGGCTGAGCCGGGAACCGATGAAGGATGCCGTGGCATGTGTCTGGGAGGGCAAATACTATCTCGCGGTCGGCGGGCACTGCTATGTCGCGGACAGCAGGCAGGTGGAGAACAGCATACCGGAATGGTATTACTGGGACAACATCCCTGCGGTCTGCTTCCTTGCGGACAGCGTCGATGGGAGACTGTGGTTCGGCACGGCGGACGGGCGTGTCTGCGCTTTCTGCCGGGAAACCGACCCGAATGCCTATCTCGATGACGGTGTACCGACCTGTGCGCGCTGGACAACGCCGCTTTCCGCGCTGGGCGTATGGAACCGCACGAAAACCATTCTGTCGTGCCGCCCGTTGCTCATGCCGTATGGCTATTCGGGTGCGGATATCTGGTATCGCACAGAACATCTGTGCGCGCGCGTCCATTCGGTGGAATTTTCCCAGTTTTCCTTTGCACATATGGATTTTTCCCGTTTTTCATTTTTTTCCGCGGCGGCATCCGTACCTGTTCCCGTGCGGCGGCGTGTGCGGCGCGCCTATCTGTTCCAGGTGGTTGTGCGCAATGACGATGCAGAGCCGTTTGGCCTGCTCGGCATGACACTGCGTTATCAGGTGCGGACGCCCGTGCGGGACCTGTAGGAAAGGAGATGAAATATGGAATCGTTGAATATTGAGGAATTGTACCGTGCCGCGGAGCAGAGTCGGCTGAATGCCTTTGAATCTGCGCGGCAGGACAGTCTGAAGCGCCTGCAGAGCAATCTGGATGACATCGGTGCATCCTACCGCAGCAGTGTGACACAGGCGCAGACCGCCTCGCGCATCTCTGCGCTGGGACAGGAGGAAAAGCTCGCCGCATCCGGCCTGAGCAGCGGCGGCAGCTATGCCACACCGACCTCCGGCTATACGGAGACTGCCCGTGTGGCGGCGGACAACAACCTGCGCAGCAACCTGAATACCCTGTCTGCGGCGCGTCTGCAGCAGGAACAGGAGGCGCGCAATGCGAGCAATACGGAAATTGCGCAGGCCAGACAGAGCTATGAAAACAGCGTGTCGGATATCCGCACACAGATGGCACAGGCGCAGATCAACCAGTACAACGCAGACCGCGAATACAATTACAATGTGAGTACGACGGCATATCAGCAGGCGATGCAGCGCTGGCAGACCTATGGCGTGGTGCTCCCGGCAGACGCAGCCATTCTCGGCGTCCCGGCAGGCACACGGACCGCATCCAGCGCATACAACAATGCAAAGCTGGCGCTCGAACGCTGGAAAGCACTGCTCTGAGCGAAAAAAAGTCCCGCAGAAGGAAGGTTCCTTTTGCGGGATTTTACTGTGTGTCAAATAGAAAGCTCAGGTTTTGGCAGCTGCGTCCGGCTGTTTGTCGCTCATGACCATCTTCAGCAGAATCGGGGTGATCAGCGTGGTGACAATGACGACCAGAATGACCGGTGCGAACAGCGTGTCGGGTACCAGGCCGACAGCAGCGCCCTTTTGTGCGACAATCAGCGCGACCTCACCGCGGGATACCATGCCCACGCCGACGCTCAGTGCTTCCTTGCTTGAAAATTTGCAGAGCTTTGCGCCCAGGCCGCAGCCGATGATCTTGGAGAGAATCGCGATGACCAGCAGCAGCACGGCAAACAGCAGCAGGGCAGGGGTCAGGCCGGCCAGATTGGTCTTGATGCCGACGCTGGCAAAGAAGACCGGCGCGAACAGCATATACGAACAGATATCGATCTTGCGTGCAACGTAGTCGCGGATGTTGGACAGGTTGCACAGCAGCAGGCCGGCAAAATATGCGCCGGTGATATCGGCTACACCAAAGAACTGCTCTGCACAGTAGGACAGCAGGAAGCAGAATGCCAGTGCATAAATAGCGACGCGGCGGTGCATCTTCTTGGCAAACGAGGTGCTCAGATGCTTGAAATACTTGTAAACCAGGAAGCCGACGATGGCGATGAAGACAAAGAACAGTACAATCTTCAGCAGTACCATGCCGATCTGTACATCCGGGTTGGTAAAGCTGGAAACGACAGTCAGGACAACAATGCCGAGGATATCGTCGATGACGGCGGCGCCGAGGATGGCAGTGCCGACTCTGCCTTTCAGCTTGCCCAGCTCGCGCAGGGTCTCGACCGTGATGCTGACCGAGGTTGCAGTCAGGATGACGCCGACAAAAATTGCCTTGAGGAAATGCTGCGGATCGCCCTCTCCGTTAAAGAAGACAAGGTACAGCCCCGCGCCGCCCAGCAGCGGAACAATGACGCCGGCACAGGCGATGACGAACGATGCCAGACCGGTTTTCTTCAGTTCCTGCAGGTCGGTTTCCAGACCGGCGGCGAACATCAGCATGATGACGCCGATTTCACTGATGACGGAAATAAAGCTGTCCTCGATGACGAGGTTCAGAACAGACGGGCCGAGGATCAGGCCGGCGACCAGAGCGCCGACAACCTGCGGCATTTTGACCTTGCCGGAGGCCAGGCCAAGCACCTTCGTGGACAGAAGGATGATGGCAAGCACGAGAAGAAATGTATAGGATGTCATAAATACAGCCCCTTCTTTTGATTGATTTTGTGCAAAACGTATAAGGTGTGCGTTTTTTCTCTTCAGTCATAACATTATATATGGTTTAAGTTCCAAAATCAAGAAAGCAATTTGGGCTGGATTGTGCGAAAAGCAGACGAAAAAAGTTTCCAATTAACGTGAAAAAAGAAGAAATGACCCTTTTATGCGGTTCTGCGTGCGTCAAAAGGAAAATAATGTTTTTTATTGTCACGAGTGTTAAAAAGTTGCAAAAAGTTGCGGGTCAACATCGCCCTGCCGGATGTATTTTTGCCGCATGGAACGGGCTGCTGCGGCTGGCCTGGCATGAAAAAAACGGGGCGTTTCCCACCGCCCCGCAAAAGAGAAAGACCCGGCGATGAACACCGGGTCTTCCATACGTGCATAAGTAAGAATTACGCCTGAGCAATAGCGCCAACCGGGCAGTTGCCAGCGCAGGAACCACAATCGATGCAAGCGCCTGCGTCGATTACATAGCTGCTGTCGCCCTGAGAGATAGCGCCAACCGGGCACTCGCCTGCGCAAGAACCACAGCTGATGCAAGCATCACTAATCTGATAAGCCATTTGTGTAGCACCTCCTGTAATGATTTCTTCTATATTGTACCACAAAGCGGGAAAAAAACAACTCCATTTTTGGAACTTACAGAAAAAAGAAATTCAAAAAGGTACGTCTAAAAGCGGAAAAACCGGGTAAAGATAAATCAGGAAGCAAAGGAAAGTGAGGGAAAGCGATGGAATTTCAGGGCTCATTTGATGCCGGGGCAAGACAGGCACTGACAATTTCCGCCAGAAGAGCGGGACTTTTGGGCAAAAATACAGTTGGAACGGAACATTTGCTGGTGGGGCTGGCAGCACGGCGCAGCACACCTGCGGGCAGGCTGCTGGCACAGGCCGGTGTGGGCGGCTGGCGCAGCCTGTATTATACCGCCCGGCTGACCGGCAGTGGATTTCCTGTGCGCCATCCGGAACGGGTCAGTAAAAACCTGCGCAGTGTGCTGCAGCAGGCGGCGCAGTCCGCCGGCCGTGGCCAGATCGGGGATGGGCATCTGCTCTGTGCGCTGCTCGGCTGCCGCAACTGCACAGCGCGGCGCGTTATGGAAAAAATGGATGCAGACATCCCTGCGCTGGAACGGCAGACCGGGATTTCTATCGCACAGGAGCCTGCGGGCTGGCGCGCGGTCGGACGATTGGCCTCTACCTCCGCACTCGACCGCTATGCGACCGATTTGACTGAACTGGCGCGCAGCGGCAGGCTTGACCCGGTCATCGGGCGGGAGGATGAGCTGTTCCGCCTGATGACAATTTTACAGCGCCGCACGAAAAACAATCCTGTGCTGCTGGGCGATCCGGGTGTCGGCAAAACAGCGGTGGCGGAAGCGCTTGCGCTTGCTATTGTAAACGGTGATGTGCCGGAGGAGCTCAAAGGCGCACGGCTGGTATCGATCGATATGGCAAGCCTGATTTCCGGCACAAAATACCGCGGCGAATTTGAGGAACGGCTCAAGACGATTGTGCGCGAGCTGAGCGCATCGCGCAATATCATTGCCTTTATCGACGAGGTGCACACATTGGTGGGTGCCGGGTCAGCGGAGGGTGCGATTGATGCGTCCAACCTGCTCAAGCCGGCGCTCGCGCGCGGAGAGATCCGTCTGATCGGCACGACGACTGTGGAAGAATACCATAAGACAATTGAAAAAGATGCGGCACTCGAACGCCGCTTTCAGCGCATTGATGTTGCCGAGCCGGATGAGGACGGCGCGGAAAAAATTCTGCGCGGGCTTGCACCGCGCTATGAGCAGCACCATGGCGTACACATCGAAGAGGACGCATTGGGTGCTGCCGTGCGCATTTCCATCCGCACGCGTCCGGAACGGCATCTGCCGGACAAAGCAATTGACCTGCTGGATGAAACCTGTGCGGCCGTGCATCTCGAAGGCGGAAAAGTGGTTACGGAAAAGGAAATTGCGCGCACGGCACAGCGCTTCGACGGCTTTGCCGATACGGCGGAGGGCGACGATGCAAAGCGCCTGCTCCGGCTGGAGGACGAGCTGCGGCGCACAGTGATCGGGCAGGAGGATGCGGTACAGGCGATTTGCCGGGCAGTGCGGCGCGGCGGCGCGGGCCTGCGGGATGAGGCGCGCCCTGTGGCGGCACTGCTGCTGACCGGGCCGACCGGTGTGGGAAAGACCTCCGTCTGCATGGCGCTCGCCCGCACGCTGTTCGGCAGGGAGGGCTTAATCCGCATTGATTTGTCGGAATATCAGCAGCCGCATGATGTCTCGCGCCTGATCGGTGCCCCTCCCGGCTACAAGGGTTATGGGGAAGGCGGACAGCTGACCGAAAAAATCCGGCGCCGCCCGCGTTCGGTCGTGCTGTTCGATGAGGTGGAAAAAGCCCATCCCGATGTACTGCGGCTGATGCTCCGTCTGCTGGAGGATGGACGGCTGACCGACGCGGAGGGCCGCAGCGCGGACTTCCGGCAGGCTGTGATTGTGCTGACCTCCAATCTGGGAAGCGGCAGCCGGGGGCGGACGGTCGGCTTCTCCGCAGACAGCGGGGAACAGCAGAACAGCCGTGTCCGGGAGGAAGCACAGCGTGTGTTGCAGCCGGAGCTTGCAGCACGGCTGGATGATATCATTGTCTTTTCCGCGCTGGACAGGGCAGACTGTGCGGCAATTGCAGCGCGGGAGCTGTCACTGCTGGCAAAACGATGCCTTGCGCGCGGCACACGGCTGACTTGGGATGAAACAGTGGAACAGGCGCTGGGCATTGTTGACCGGACACGCGGTGCACGTGCCGTGCGCGATGAGGTCGCACGGAAGGTGACCGATCCGCTTGCCGGCCTGCTGCTGTCCGGCAAAGCGGGACATTGGGTAGAAATTCAGGCGGCAGACAGCGATGTAGTGCTGTCTGTACGGGAAAACAGCACAATGCTGTCCGGTGCATAGAATTGTAATAAACTGCCATTCGGGACAGAGGTATATTTCTGCGGAAAATACCTCTGTCCTTTTTGCTTTGAGAAAGAATCGCTGTATTGTTCGGGTAAAACGAATATGATAAAATAGATAAAACCAAATGAAAAACAGGGGATGGATAGAAATGAATACACGAATGAGCGCAGCGCTGCTCGCCTTTCAGGGCTTTACCGAGTGTCTGTATTGGATTATGGTGCCGCGCAAACGCAAGTGGAGCAACCGGAAGACATATATGGTTGCTGTCGCGCTGTATATCGCATGGTGGGTCTTCAGCCTGCCGGCTATTGTGCAGAACAGCAGCCTGGGACGGGCGATTGATGCAGCGTCTGTCTAGAATATTGTAAAACTGATTGTGATGATTGTCACAGTAATGACAACCAGCTGGATCATCAGTGAGGACTCTGTGAAAAACCGGCTTTTGGTTGCGGGCGCACACTTGGTTTTGCTCATCGGGCTTGAAGTGGTGGGAGATGTCGCTGTAATCTTTCTGCTGTCGGGTCGGATCTGGGAAGAGACAGGGGCATACCACATCGGACAGGCGTTGTTTTCGGTGGCTTTCCTGCTCGGAACAACGATTTTTGCGGTATATTGGAATCGCGTAGAAAAGCTGATGCGGCACAAAATTGTCCTGCTTTCCGCGCTGTTCTGCGGTTCGCAGTGTTTTTTCATGTATGGCATGTGGTATCTCAATCGGACTGCCATGGAGG
>CALYTA010000033.1 GCA_945486175.1 uncultured Clostridia bacterium
AGGCGTGTGCTTTCCGCACAGGCGGTGCCGGAGTGAAAATGGGCGCTGCGGAATGTCGTTCAGATGCATCCGGAAGAGTGGGAGGGGTCTGGTATGAAAGACAGAAAATGGCACCTGAAAGAAGCCATTGCGTTTTACCAAAGTCAGGGAGCGCCGCACGATCAGCAGGCTCTTCTGGAGCTTCTGACCGAGGTGCAAAAGGAAAAGGGCGGCGTGATTCCGAAAAAAGCTCTGGGGAAAATTGCCGATGCCTATGACGTAAAGAAATCGTATCTGCGCGTTGTGATCCGGCAGTCGCCTGACCTGCATCTGGAAGACTGACAGCTCAAAAAACAACGGAGGGGACAGCATTTCTGCTGTCCCCTTTGTGCTGTCCGCATTCCGGTGTATCACAGCATCTCGATGAATGCTGCCATGCGCTTTTTCTCGCCGACACTGCTGCCCGCCGCACATTCCATGCCTTTTGAACATACAAAAAACGCAAAAAAGCGGCCGTGCCGCCATCCTGCCATCCCCTATAGCATTCCGACAGCGCGGCACGCCCCGCACAGACCCCGAACCCACCCTGCCTGCCGACGCTCCCCCGTACAGCAGGCCATCCATGCATGTCAGCGCTTGTGCTTCCGCGTGCGGAAGTCGGCCTCGATGCGCTGTTTCCAGTTATCCTCAATCGGCGCGCAGGCACGCACGCAGCTCACGGTCTCGCTGACCACCTCATAATTGAGCTGTGTGCCGGCGTGGTCGGCGTGGTAATTGACGGCGCGGTCAGCAGAGATGCCGAATTTCCGTGCCGTGGAAATCGCGTCGATGTTCGCGCCGAGGAACAGGAATTCCCAGCCATAGCGGCTCTTTTCCAGCTCCACCAGCTTGCGCACGGAATCATAGCTGTATTCGCGGCTGGCGTTTTCATAGCCGTCTGTCGTGATGACGAACAGCACGCGCTCGGCACGCTGTTCCGGTGCGGTGTGCTTCTGCACATTCGCAATTTTTGTGATCGTCCGGCCAATGGCATCCAGCAGCGCCGTGCAGCCGCGCGCATAATATTCTTTTTCCGTGATCGGAGCAACCGCATGCATGTCGATGCGGTCGTGCAGCACTTCATACTGGTCATCGAACAGGACGGTTGTGACGATAGCCTCACCGTACTCCTGTTTCTGCTTTTCCAGCATGGCGTTGTAGCCGCCGATGGTGTCCGCTTCCAGCCCGCACATCGAGCCGCTGCGGTCGAGAATAAAAACCAGTTCAGTTTTTGCAGTCTTTTTCATAACAGAACCCTCGCTTTCGTGTGCTGGTTTATCATGGCTACAGCATACCATGCCGGCGCACGCCTCAGGTCGCGCGGCAGGCGACATTGACGGGGGAATGCCCGGTATTTTTTCCCGGATGCAGAAAAGCCCCTTCCGCCGGGGCGAAAGGAGCGCGGTTTTGTCCGTTGTGAAACAGGCACCACAGCGATGCCGCGTGCGGGATGCCTGCTGAGCGGCACCTGTCAGGCGCCCAGCAGCTTCTGGTCAAATGCAAACAGCGCTTCGTTGATGGTATAGATGTCGTAGATGCCCGCTTCAATGAAATATTCGATAATCACATCAAATTTATTGCTGTGGGACAGCGCATAGCCCGCCTTGCCGAGCAGGTCGCGCGTTTCATCCAGATTGAGCCGCAGTGCAATCGCGAGTGCGAGTGCGGTCGGCTTGCTCGGATTGTATCCGTTATCCTTTCGGATTTTGGAAAACAGCTTGCGGTCGATGTTTGCACGCTTGTAGGTCTCCACATCCGTCATGCCCTTTTCATCAATCAGCCGCAGCAGCATGCGCGAGAATGATTCGTCCAGATTGTATACGAGGTCCTCCAGTGACCGCGCAGCGGGAACCGGACGGAAGCATGAGTCAGACATGAGCATGTTGGCCTGTGCTTCACCAACACCGGACGGTTCGGAAACCTCCCGCGCCCACATGTCCTCCTGCTCACGCAGCTGTTTCCGGTAGGGGAGCATCTCAGTCTGACTGCGGCGGGAGTATCTCTGCGTGTCGATATAGTGGTCGTCGATGTACGACTGCACGCGTGTGAACAGCTTTTCACTGAGCAGCGCCGCGCCGTGGTCATATACAACGAGATAAATATCCATGTCATGTTCCAGCAGGAAGCCGCTGATCGCGGAAACTGCGATGTGCATCGCCTCTGCAGGCGGATAGCCGTGCGCGCCGGTGGAAATCAGCGGGAATGCCACAGAGCGGCAGCCGCACTGCTGCGCGCGGATGAGCACATTGCGGTAGCAGCTTTCGAGCAGCTGTGCTTCACCCTGCCTGCCCCCGCGCCAGATCGGCCCGGCTGTGTGGATGACATAAGCCGCCGGAAGCGCAAACCCCTGCGTGATGACGGCGCCGCCTGCATCACAGTGTCCGATGGCACGGCATGCCTGCTGCATGCGGTCAAAGCCTGCCGCTGCGAAAATGGCACCGGAAGCACCTCCGCCGGGTACAAGGCTGCTGTTTGACGGGCATACGACTGCATCGACCTGCATGGCTGTAATATCATTTCTGACGATGGAAAGCGGCATGATTCAATCCTCCTGCGAGATGGCATAATAGGAGCATTATACACTTGAATATATTTTACCGGAAAACACCAGCCGTGTCCATGGACAAAACAGCAGCCGGTGGGCAGAAAAAAACTCCCCTGGCCGTGAACGGTCGGGGGAGCCGGTTTTTCTCTGTGGGGGGGACGGCGGCAAATCAGCCCTCGTACTCGTCCTCATTTTCCCAGTTGTGCCATACGTGCTGGACATCGTCGTTGTCCTCGAGCGCGTCGAGCAGCTTGCGCATGCTCGCCATGTCGTCCGGGTTTTCCAGCGTGATGGTGTTGGACGGAACCATCTGGATTTCTGCCTGTGCGAATTCCATGCCGGCAGCCTCCAGTGCCTCGCGGACAGTGGAGAAGTCCTCCGGAGAGGTGTAAATCTGGAAGCAGTCGTCGTCTGCCTGGAAATCATCTGCGCCTGCGTCCAGTGCGGTCATCATGGCCTCGTCCTCGTCGAGGTCACCGCGCTCAATGATGAGCACGCCCTTCTGCTCGAACTGCCAGGAGACACAGCCTGCGTTGCCGAGACCTGCGCCGAACTTGTCAAAGTAATGGCGGACATCTGCAACAGTGCGGTTGCGGTTGTCGGTCAGGGTCTCACAGATGACAGCGATGCCGCCGACACCATAGCCTTCGTAAGTATTTGCTTCATAGTTTACGTTGCTGGTGTTGCCGCGGTCAAGCATGCGCTTGATGTTGTCGTTCGGGACGTTGTTTGCCTTTGCTTCTGCGATGCAGTCACGCAGCTTTGCGTTGTTATCCGGATTAGCGGAACCGCCTTCCTTGATGGCAACAGCCATTTTACGGCCGATTTTGGTGAAAATAGCCGCCTTCTTGGCGTCATTTGCGCCCTTTCTCTTGGCGATATTGTTCCATTTCGAATGTCCAGACATTGGGTCGTACCTCCATATGATATCAGATCATTAAATTATTTTATTTAAAAACAGGGTTTCAACATCTAATTATATCAAACCTGCGGATGGTTTGCAACAGGCGATTTTCTGTGTGGGCACGGTATAAAACATGCCAGCCGCGTTCATACTAAGCTGCGAAAAGAGGTGATTGCAATGTCCCGCAACCAGAACAGAAACCAGAACCAGAAGCAGCAGAACCAGCAGAATCAGCAGAATCAGCAGCAGAACAATCAGAAGCAGCAAAACCAGAATCAGAACCAGAACAGAAATCAGCAGAACAGCCGGAACCGGAACAACAGTTCCGAGGGATAAGCTGACAGGGAACAGGGAATGCCGTCCGGCAGGACAGCATTCCCCGTTTTCATTTCTGCTCTGCCCACTGCCGGGCCGCGGGAAGGATGACATCGAACAGCTCATTCAGCCGGTCATACTGCCCGCGCAGGTACAGCCAGCCAAACAGCGATTCGACTGCGGTGGCAAGTGCATATTCCGTCGGGGAGGACGATTTTGGAACCGATTTCGGCTTGGCGTTGCGCCCGTGGCGGAATACCGCCTGCTCCTCCTCCGTCAGCATCGGCTGGATGGCATGTGCGCCTGCCGCCTGCGCGCCCGCACAGACCAGCCGGATGGTCTCCCGGTGCAGGTTGCGGCTTGTGACCAGTCCGGAGGAGATCAGCCAGCCGCGCGTCATCAGCTCATAGACGCTGTCGCCCATATGCGCGAGCGCAAGCGCACTGCACTGCCGCAGCGCGTGCTCATCCATCATCGGATGCAAAAAATCAGTCATAGATCTGTCTGCCTTTCATCCGGCACGGCGGCAGGAACGCTCCTGCAAAGGCCGGAAAGTTTTTCTGTTTTTCACAAAAAAAGAATTCCCTTCGGGTGGAAAACAGGGTATAATATCCATGTACTATTATAACGTATTTGCAGCGGCTTTCCAATGTGCAGAACTGCCGAGACAGATGCGTTTTTCAGGAAGGAAGATTGGTAGAATGTCTATCATGCATATTACAGAGGAAACCTTTGACAAGGAGGTGCTGGAGGCCCCGGTGCCGGTGCTCATTGATTTCTGGGCGGACTGGTGCGGCCCGTGCCGCATGCTCGCGCCGACCATCGATGAGCTGGAACAGAAATACCGCGGCAAAATCCATGTGGGCAAGATCGACATCGACCGCCAGCCCAAGCTCGCGCTGGTACATAAGGTCATGTCCATCCCGACTGTCAGCATCTATTCGCACGGCAAGGAGGTCAAGCGGCTGATCGGCCTGCGCGACAAATCGGAGCTGGATGAAGTGATTCAGGAAGTTCTTGCGAAAGAATAAACAGAACGTCCCCGCGGTGCGGTTTTGAGCCGTGCTGCGGGGGATTTTTTTGGGGACGGCTCCGCTGCGGCGGGATGCCGGGAAAGGAGACCAGATGAAACGATATGGAAAAACCATAGGGGCACTGCTGCTGTCCCTGCTCCTGCTGATGTGCGGCTGTACAGCCAGTGTGGAGAACATAGACACCGGCTCCGCCGATGTCGGACAGACCATCGAGGTGGACGGTGCAGAGGCTGAGGGCACCGCGCCGGAGGAAACCGCACTGGATGAGGACGGCACATATACCTCTAAGGAAGAGGTTGCGGCATATCTGAATACATACGGCCATTTGCCGGATAACTTTATCACCAAGAAGGAAGCGCAGGCACTCGGCTGGGACAGCAAAGAGGGCAATCTCGGAGAGGTCGCGCCCGGCAAGAGCATCGGCGGCGATTATTTTGGAAACTATGAGGGCAGGCTGCCGGATGCGGACGGACGGGAATACCATGAGTGCGACATCGACAGCACCGGCAGCTACCGCGGCGCCAAACGCCTTGTGTATTCCAACGACGGATTGATTTATTATACCGAAGACCATTATGAGACCTTTGAACTGATGTACGGGGAGGAATAGTTGTGAATGTCGTGCTGGATGCCCGTCGCATGGGACGGGATACAGTGTACCCCTACCTGAAGGAGATGCTTGCGCTGCCGGACTACTTCGGCAGAAATCTCGATGCGCTGTATGACTGCCTGACCGAACTGGGAGCCACCGAAATCCTGCTGACACATGTGCCGGAGGCCGCAGACGGCTTTGACCGCGTGTACCGCGTGATGTGTGCGGCGGAACGCGGAAACCCCGCGCTGCAAATCAAAACAGAAGAAGCATAAGTGCATACAGACAGGCGCCTGCGATTGGATGGAATTGCAGGCGTTTTTGCTTTCTGATATCAGATTTCGGCGTTAAGCGCATGGGAAAACGGCGGATTGGGGAGAATTTCGGCACAATTTCAAAAAAACACGCTTACATTGGGCGGCGAAAAGGTGTTACAATATATATAACAGCAGGATGTACAATGAGGCAAATATACGCATTTGCCGGACAGAACGGAAATCCGGCGGAGGAGGAATTCAGATATGTATCAGGCGGGAGATTTGATTATGTACGGGAGCACAGGTGTCTGCCGTGTGGAGAGCGTCGGAAAGCTCGACGGAAATCCAAAGGACAACACGCAGTACTATAAGCTCGCCCCGGTTTTTGATACGGAGACCATTTATACACCCGTCGATACCAGGGCATTTATGCGCCCGGTCATGACCAGAGAACAGGCAGAGGAGCTGATTGCACGCATCCCGGATATCCCGGACGATGTATGCGGCGGCTGTGACATCAAGATGCTGAGCGAGCGTTACCGCGCCTGCCTGAATACGCATGAAAACGACGATTTGATCCGGCTCATCAAGAGCGTCTACCTGAAAAACGAGCGCTCCATCAAGGCGGGACGTCATATGGGACAGATCGACCAGCAGTATATGAAACGTGCGGAAAAGCTGCTGTACGGTGAGCTTGCCGTGGCGCTCGATATGGAATTTGACCAGATTCAGCCCTATATCAAAAAACGCATGGGGCATACCAGAAAGAAAACCGCTGAGTCATAATGCATCTGACCCAATCTGCGGTATGCAGGCGGTTTTCGATTGCATCACAGGAAAAATATCGGCACGACGGTGCAGCTTGCGTTTCCGCAGTTGTCGCCGCCGAAAGACTGACCGCGCCGTGGGGCAAATGCCCTGCGGCGTTTTTTTGTGTGTTCGGAGTTGCAACGGCAGGGAGTGGTTTAGTATAATCAAAACAGCATTGGTTCGCAAAACAAAACCAGGGAGGGAAAAACATGAAATGGAAAAAGAGAGTGCTGAGTCTGCTTCTGGCGGCATGCCTCGCTGTGGGTATGCTTCCGGTGACGGCATTTGCGGAAAACGAGCCGCAGATGCAGGCGCAACAGCAGGAAAATCAGCAAAACGCAGCGATGCCATTCACTGATGTGAAGGAATCGGACTGGTTTTATCCATACGTCCAGTACGTGTATGAAAACGGCCTGATGAACGGCATGTCGGACACGGAGTTTGGCCCGCAGGAGAAGGTCAACCGCGCAATGGTCGTACAGATTCTGTATGCACAGGCAGGAAAGCCAGAGGTTTCCGGCGGCGTGCCGTTTTCCGATGTCAGTGAGAAGGACTGGTTCTGCCAGGCGGTCATCTGGGCGAAATCGGTCGGCGTCACGGCGGGTGACGGCGGGAAGTTCAACCCGTACCAGAGCATTACGCGCGAGCAGTTCGCGCTGATGCTGTATGCCTACATCGGCAAGCCGGAGGTCAGCGGCGAGCTGACCGGTTTTGCGGACGCGGGCAGCGTATCCGACTGGGCAAAGACCGGCATGACATGGGCGTGCCAGAACAAGCTGTTCTCCGGCGAGAACCGCAATGGCGCGATGTATCTGAATCCATTGGGAAAGACAACGCGCGCGCAGGCGGCGACCATTCTCAAGGCGTTCTGTGAGAATGTGGTCAATGCGGCGGCGAAGGTGTATTCGATTACCGACCTGACAGTGGAAGGAAAGGCTGTGACGGTTGAAGTCACGGCATCGCAGGCCTGCACGGTCCAGGTGGATTTTCTGAACGAGAACACCGAGCAGGAGCTGAATGTCACCGCAACAGCGGCAGTTCCGGCGGGAACGGAGATGGAAACGGTCACCGCGACCGCGACCGGCATGCTGCCGACCCATTTTCTTGCAGTTGTCCGCCTGCTGGATGCGGACGGAAATCAACTGTGCAATCAATACCAATGCATCAAGTACACGACAAATTACGAAACATTTGAAGCCCAGACTGTCGATGATTTTGCGGACGAAACGGTCATCAACTTTGACGACGACAAGACAGACAACTTCGGTGTTCTGGCGGACAGTGTCAGGGAGCCAACCGTGGCGTCCGGCAAAAATATCATTGCGGAAAACGAAGACGGTACCTATACGGTCAAAAATATTGACGCGAGTGTCGAATCGCTCCAGCCGGGCGATGAAGCGCTGTTCTATGACGCTGACGGTGAGCCGGTGCTGGTTTCCATTGCCGCAATCGAAATTTCCGGCACGGCAGCGACCATCACCCGTGACAAAGACGCAACCCTTGAGGACTTCTATCAGGTGCTCAAGGTGGACATGTCGGTTGCTGCCGAGCCGGATGACATCGACATGAGCGAAGCGGATGAGGGCATTGCGCTACTGAATCAGGCAAACAGTCAGGAATCCG
>CALYTA010000034.1 GCA_945486175.1 uncultured Clostridia bacterium
GCGGACAACATCCTGTCGCACCAGCACCTTGTGCGCGGTGATGTCGATCTGGAAATTGCCCGCGCGCCGCATGTTGTCACCCGCCACTATTCTACGCCGTGGACCGAGCACGCCTTCCTCGAGCCGGAATGCGCTGTTGCTGTCGCGGATAAGGAAACCGGCGAATGTACGATTTACTCGACAGACCAAGGCGTTTACGCGACCCAGCACGAATGCTGCAACATCATGGGCGTGAAGCCGGACCAGATGCACGTGGTCAACATGCTGGTTGGCGGCGGCTTCGGCGGCAAGGAGGATCTGACCGTACAGCATTACGCCTGCATCATGGCATGGCACACCGGCAGGCCGGTCAAAATGCGCCTGTCCCGCCAGGAATCGCTCATGATCCACCCGAAGCGCCATTCGATGGAAATCGACATGACGACCGCCTGTGACGACAACGGCTACATCAAGGCAGTCAAGGCGACTGTCATTTCGGATACCGGCGCATATGCGTCGCTGGGCGCACCGGTTTTGCAGCGCGCCTGCACCCATGCCGCCGGACCGTATAACTTCCAGAATATCGACATCGACGGCATCGCCGTCTACACCAACAACCCGCCCGCGGGCGCATTCCGCGGCTTCGGCGTCACGCAGACCTGCTTCGCGTCCGAAAGCAACCTCAACCTGCTGGCGGAAATGGTCGGCATCACGCCGTGGGAAATCCGCTTCCGCAATGCCATCCGCCCCGGACAGGTGCTGCCGAACAATCAGGTTGCCTTCCCCGGCACCGCGCTCGCGGAAACACTGCTTGCGGTGAAGGATGTCTTTAACGCGAACCGCGGGCATGTCGGCATCGCCTGCTGCATGAAAAACGCGGGCACAGGCGTCGGTCTCGCCGACTGGGGTCGCTGCCGGCTCACGATTGAGGACGGCAAGGTTTACATCCGTTCGGGTGCCAGCTGCATCGGGCAGGGACTCGGTACCGTGCTGACAATGATCGCCATCGAGTGCACCCATCTGGACGAAAGCCAGATTGTCTATGTCCCGGCAGAGACAATCAACGCGCCGGACTCCGGTGTCACCTCCGGCTCGCGCCAGACACTTGTCACGGGCGAAGCACTGCGCCGCGCCTGCGAGCTGCTCAACCGCGACCTCAAGAACTACCGCTCGCTGAAGGCACTGAATGGCAGGGAATACCTCGGCACCTATCTCGCCAAGACCGACAAAATGGGCTCGATCAAGAAAAACCCGGTTTCTCATGTCGGCTACGGCTACGCAACCCAACTCGCGGTCGTCGACCCGGAAACGCGCCGTATTTCGCAGATTTATGCCGCGCACGATGTCGGCCGCGCCATCAACCCGCTCAATGTCGAGGGACAGATTGAGGGCGGCGTGCTGATGGGCATGGGCTACGCCATGCAGGAACGGTTCCCGCTGGAAAACGGCATTCCGAAGGTCAAATATGGTTCGCTGCGCGTGCCGCGCTCACTCGAAGCGCCGGAAATCATTCCGATTATTGTCGAGCAGAACAAGGAAACACTTGCGCTCGGCGCCGTGGGCTGCGGTGAAATCACCTCCATTCCGACCGCTCCGGCAATTGCAGGCGCATATTATGCGCTGGACAAAACCTTCCGCACTTCCCTGCCGCTGGAAAACACACCGTATGCGCCAAAGGAAAAGCTGCCGTATCCCGCGCTTGTCCCGCAGGATGGTGATATTGCCTTCGATCCGGAAACCTGCATTTTCTGCGGCATGTGCATGCGAAACTGCCCGGCAGAAGCAATTTCCGTCAGCCGCGCGGACAAGGCATGGACCATTGATCCGGATGCCTGCCTGCACTGCGGTATGTGCATACAGAATTGCCCGAAAAAATCCCTCTCATTTTTCCGCAAATAACCACGTCCAAAGGAGGCGTATCGATATGAGCATTGAAATGAAGCCGATTCCGTTTCGAGCGCTGCTCGACCAGGCATTAAAGGAATACCGATTCAAGGGGACGATGTTCGGCGTGCCTGCCACCTCCATCATTGTCTTCCGCAACTATGCGCCGCTGTTCGGCAAGACGCTGAACAGCCCTGTCGGCCCGGCAGCCGGCCCGCACACCCAGCTTGCACAAAACCTCATTGCGGCGTATGTCGCAGGCGGACGCTTTTTCGAGCTGAAAACCGTGCAGGTGCTGTGGGGGGAGCAGCTCGGCATCCAGCGCCCATGCATCTATGTGCGCGATGAGGCGTACAACACCGAATGGTCGACCGAGCTCAGCCCGGAGCAGGCCGCAGCCGAATACATCAAGGCATGGATTGCCATCAAGCTTCTGCTGAAGGAGTTCCGGCTCGGTGAACCGGACGCCTTTGTTTTCAACATGTCGGTCGGCTATGACCTCGAAGGCATCAAAAGCCCGTCGGTCGATGCGTTCATTGAGACCATGAAGGACGCCTCATCCTCCCCTGTCTGGAAGGAATGCATCGCGGAAGCGAAGGACATGATTTTCGATGTGGTGGATGAGGATTATATCGATTCCATTTCCCCGCATATCAGCAACAACGTCACGATTTCCACGATGCACGGCTGTCCGCCGGAGCAGATTCAGGCAATTGCCGAATACATGATGCGGGAAAAAGGGCTGCACACCTATGTCAAGTGCAATCCGACGCTGATCGGCTACGAAAAGGCACGCGAGCTGCTGGACGGCCTGGGCTATACCGATGTGGAGTTCGGCCGCGAACACTTTGAGCACGACATGCAGCTGCCGGACGCAATCAAGATGATCGGGCATCTGTTGGAAGTCGCGGAATCGCTCGACCTGCGCTTTGGCGTCAAGCTGACCAACACCTTCCCTGTCAAAATCGCACATGGCGAAATGCCGGGCACGGACATGTACATGTCCGGCAAGGCACTGTTCCCGCTGTCCATGCACACGGCGGCGCTGCTGTCCGAAGCATTTGAAGGCTGCCTGCCGATTTCCTATTCCGGCGGCGCGGACATGGAGAACATCGACAAGATTTATTCCACCGGCATTTATCCCATCACAGTTGCCACCGTCCTGCTCAAGCCGCAGGGCTACAAAAACCTGCGCAAGCTGGTGGAAAAGTGCGCGAACATCAAACCGGACTTTTACGGCATCGACACCGCGCGTGTCCGCGACCTGGCGGAGCGCAGCACGGCAGACGACCACCTGCGCCGCAAGCCGCGCAAAATCGCCGCCGGACAGACCCCGCCATTCGCCTGCGGCCGCTGTACGACCTGTGTCGATGTGTGTCCAAACCGCGCGAATTACTTTGTCGACACGCTGGAGAAAAAGGTTATCCATCTGGACGGCCCGTGCAACGATTGCGGCAACTGTGCGAGCCTGTGCCCGTTCGGCTTCACGCCGTATGCGGACAAATTCGTGCTGTATCCCGACGTGGAAACGCTCAAGCAGAGCGAGCGCGATGGCTTCGCCATCACCGGCAGCGGCTATTTTGTCCGCTACGCGGGCACGCTGGGCGCCGATACCGGCAGCCTGCCCGCCGAGGTGACCGAGCTGATGGACGCTGTCCGCGCGATGCATCTCGCCACGTAATCCGGACACAGAAAAAAGCAGACGCTTTGACAAGCGTCTGCTTTTTCTTTTGTAATCTCAGCAGTGGCCGCCGCAGGTTCCCCGGCTGCCGCACGAGCCGCAGGAATGGCCCTCGCCGTGGTCGTGGTGGTCGCAGGTCACATCCGGATTGGGTGCGAGCATGCCCGCCAGCAGTGCGCCGACCTGAAGGTCTGCCTCACCATACGCTCCGGCAAATACCGCAATGCCCGCATCCATCAGCGCTGTGCGCGCGCCGGCGCCGATGCCGCCGCAGACCAGGATGCCGACACCCTGCTTCTTCAAAAATTCCGCAAGCGCGCCGTGGCCGCTGCCGTCGGTGTCGACGACCTCCATATTGGTGATGCGGTCATTCTCGACCGTGTAAATCTTAAACTGCTCGGTGTGGCCGAAATGCTGGAAAATCTGTCCGTTTTCATAGGTTGCTGCAATCTTCATGCTGTTCTCTCCTTTGTCAGCGCGGAATTCCGCGATATGGTCGATATGCCCGCAGCACGCGGCATTGTGCCCGCAGCAGCCCGGCTCGCTGCGCCGGCACAGGGCATAGTTGCCGCCCGAAACCACGAGCTGCCTGCCGTTGACCAGCGCATCCGCTGTCTTGCGGCGCGCGCGCGTCCAGATGCCTGCGACCGTCGCGCGGGCAATGCCCATCTGTGCGGCACATTCCTCCTGTGTGAGCCCCTCGAGATCGATCAGGCGGATGGTCTCATATTCATCCACCGTCATCGTGACCTCCGGTGCATTTGCCTGTCCGGCAGGGCCGAACACCGTATGCTCCGGCAGGCCGCACACCCGGCGGCATTTTGTCGGCCGCGGCATAGCCGCACCTCCATTTCTGACATATGTCATTTATTTCCCTCTCAGCATAAGCCTTTTTCCCGCCGATGTCAATGTATTTCCGGCGCAAAAAGGGCAAAAAAATCCGCCCCACTGCTGGAAGGGCGGATACAGGCTTGTTACGCCGGCTGCGCAATCGGTGCCGATGCTCCAAAGGGAAGATCTGCAAAGACATTGCAGGTGATGCGGATCATCGACATCACTACAGTAGTGAGAATGCGGCAGATGTGGAATACATCATCGCTGATGCTGTGCTGCGGCTGTGCGACATAGCTCCGGTGCTGTTCAGAAATGGAAGCGATCAGGGCTTCCGGTGTCTGCGGGATGTCCGCCAACAGGGGCTTGACCCAGCCGTCAAACTTGGTCTCGTCAATTCGTTTGGAAATCGTCAGACTTGTGCGTTTTTCGTATACATAATGTGCGAACAATCCATGCTCGTAGATATCATCGTTATGCGGAAAGCTAAAGAAATCTGTAATATAATGGCAGATCACACCGAGCTCCTCGCTGAGCCTGGCGCCATTGGTTTCACTGATGCAGAATCTGGATGCAAAATCGCGGATGCGCTGCATCACTTCTTCAAACATGAGGGACGGATAGTGCCGTTTGGTCAGATATTCGCCCTTCAGGTCGGGTTTCAAATTGCCAAAAACGAATGCTTTTCTATCGAACGAAATGCCGTCAGTCTTTTCCACGTAGTCCAGCAGGTAATGCGCCACCGTCGTATGGGACACTGAATCCATCGGCATCACTCCTCTCTTTTGTTGTTTCCAGTGTACCACACTCGCCGTCCAATGAAAACGTCAAAACGGTGAATTGTTTGTAAAGTTTTTCGTTAGGTTCTTCATTTTTTCACCAAAAAAGCCTCAGATTTCCACATTTATGGATAAAATCTGAGGCTTTTCAAAATTTTACTGTTTTGTACACAAAGCCGGCGTCACAGCGCGCGGTAATATTCGCTCTTGTAGCCCAGCTCGCCATCCAGTGCGCGGCGCAGCGTATTGCACAGCGCTTCGCGGTCGCGGTTGAGCGTGCCCTTGAGTGAGAGGTAATTGGACGCATGGTTGGAGCGGAAAATACTGCCCTCGCTGTCGATGTGTTCGAGCATCAGCAGCGTCTCCTGTGCCACCTGCGGCGCGGTCAGCAGCTGGAATTTTCCGGCTTCCCATTCCTTCTGCAATGGCGTGCCGCCCTCAAACATCAGTGTCAGCAGGCCGATATAATCCGGCTTCATGCGGGTAAACGCGTCCGCTGTGCCCAGCGCATGCTCGCGCCACAGCTCCGTTCCGCCGAGGCCGTTGATCGCTGTGACCGACAGCTTCATGCCTGCGTCCTTGATCATCTGCCCGGCGCGCACGATTTCATCCACCGTCACGCCCTTGTTGACATGCGTCAGCACATCGTCACAGCCGGATTCCAGACCGAGATAGATCATCTTCAGGCCGAGTGAACGCAGCAGTGCGAGCTGCTCCGGCGTCTTGGTCAGGATGCTCTTGGGCGAGCCGTAGCTGGTCACGCGCGTGCACTCCGGGATGGTGTCGCGGATATGCTGCAAAATAATCGCGAGATCCTCCGTGCGGCGCATCAGCGCGTCGCCGTCGGCGAGGAAAATGCGTTCGATGTGGCTGTATGCGCGGCGCGCCAGAATGAAATCCTCCAGCACATCCTCCAGCTTGCGCAGATGGAACTGCTTTTCCTTGTACATATCACAGAATGTGCACCCGTTGTGGCTGCACCCGATGGTCACCTGCACGATCAGGCTGTAGGCTTCACTCGGCGGACGAAATACGCGGCCTTCATATCTCATAGGTATTCTTGCTCCTCAGGGAAAAATATATTTTTGCACAAAAAGCAGGCGGAGCGCCGCGCATGCGTGCCCCGCCCGGATTTGTTTACGGGAATCAGTCCTCGTCGGAATCGGAAGCCTCGACCTCTTCCGCTTCTTCCTCGGCAGCTTCTTCTGCCGGAGCTTCCTCTGCGGTCTCCTCAGCAGCTTCTTCCGGCTCCTCAGCAGCCTCCGGCTCTTCCATCGTCATCTGCTCCTCAGCAGCTTCGCAGGTCTCTTCGTTTGCCGCACATGCATCTGCGCACTCGCAGGCTTCACATGCGTTTTCGTTCTCTGCATTCATATCATCCAGCTCGCTCATTGCCTTGAGCTCTGCCTCATGATAGACCTGCTCGCTCTTGCTGTGGCGGTATGCCGCAACGCCTGCTACAACAGCACCCGCGACGGCGCCGGCAGCGGCAACGCCGATGCCAATCTTTTTCTTGTTATCAGTCTTCTTGGCTTTCATTGCGAAAAACTCCCTCTCGTCGCCGCGGTAGCCCGCGGGTAGTAATTATGATACTTTTCCCCGCCGGCAAAACACGGCAAGGTTGCGAACATATCTTTGTTCTATAATAGTTATATGTTACCACAAATTCTTTCAATCTGTCAATCTTTCCATGAAATATTCCCAATTCATCCTGCATTTTTTCTCATTTTCACAGCAAATACACCAAGTTTTATCATTATAGCACATTTGCCGATTGACGAATGCCGCGAATGTGCTATAATGAGCCGAGTTTGGAGTATGCTTCATGAGAATATCAGGTGACAAAAGATGATTGCAAACAAGAAAAAACTTCCCTTCCATATCGGCATGCGGACCTTTAAGACCGCGCTGGCCGTCGGCCTTTCCCTGCTGACCGGTTATGCCATCAAAAGCGAATATCCGCCGTTTCTCGCCATCGGCGCGCTCGGCGCAATGGAGTCCTCCATCACCGAGTCGTTCAAAGGTGCGCGCAACCTGACGATCGGCAACCTCGTCGGCGCCCTGCTCTCCATGGCCTTCTCCTTTGTCTTTTCCGGGCATTTGGCGATCGGCTGCGCACTCGGCGTCATCATCATGATTGTCGTGTGCAACACGCTGCACATGCGGCCTTCCACCACCAGCCTGGCCTGTGTCGTATTCTGCTGCTGTCTGACCGACCTGCTCGCGACAGGCAACCTGTTCTACGGCCTGCTGCGCTTCCGCGATACCGTGGTCGGCACCGGCATCGCGCTCGCCGTCAACATGCTCATCCGCCCGTACAGCGGTGCGGCACACACAAAGGACAGCATTATCAAAGCACAGAAGGCTATGCTGCCGCTGCTGGAGCAGCGCGTGCTGCGCGGACGCATCCCCGACCTGCGCGACCTGCGCGCGAGCATCAATGAGCTCGACCGCAATGTCAATGTGCTGCTCGACGAGCGCATGAATAAATCGCTCAAAAAATCCGAGGTCGCCCATCTGCGCGGCTGCCAGCAGCTGCTGTGGAAAATGCGCGACGCGCTCATCGGCATCTGCTGTATTGATACCATGCCGAGCCCGTCGCCGGAAAACCTCGCGCGCATCGAAGCGCTCGGCCTGACGCGGGAGGACGGCAAAACCGAATGCATTCTGGACGGCGCCTGCGCGCCGGAGGACACCGTGGTTTTGAATTATTACCTCAAGGTGTTCCTCGATTCCAACGAATATCTGACCATGCTGCTCGAGCTGTGAGCAGTGCAGGCAGGCCGAACGGCCTGCCTGCTTTTTTTAGCTCAGTGCAGATTAAACCATGCATTGCGCCCGGCATACAGGCCCTGCCCGTCCAGTTCCTCCTCGATGCGCAGCAGGCGATTGTATTTTGCTACG
>CALYTA010000035.1 GCA_945486175.1 uncultured Clostridia bacterium
GCCGCGACAGCTTATAGGTACAGGCGCGTGCGGTTTCGCCGTCTATGATTACGGTGCAGGCACCGCAGGCGCCCTCACTGCACCCGTCCTTTGCAGCAGTCAGGTGCAGATCATCGCGCAGAAAACGGAGCAGGGATTTATCCGTGGTGGATTGATACTCCCGTCCGTTTATGGTTACGGTAAACATGCAGCAGCCTCCTTTTCTGAATGAGACTATGAAGTTACAGATTGTAATAACAGTATACCATGTCCCCGCCGTATATTCCAGACGGAGAAGAAAAACAAGGGTGCAGACCGCGCACAGCGGCGTCAATGGAACACATCGCACCGCATGCAGGCCAACACCCTTGTCGGAATTGCTTTGAAATTTTGGGGGATGGATTTACTGCGGGCCGCCGGTTTTGCGGAATGCGTCGAGCAGCAGCTCCATATCCGGTGCGATGGCGATGGGTTCTCCCGCAGCCGCAATGGCATTTGCCGTGTCCTTCAGCCCGTTTCCGGTGACGACGCTGGTCACAGTCGCGTCGGATGGGATCAGACCCAGTTCAATGGCTTTTTTCACACCCGCTGTGCCGGTGACACCGGCGGGTTCTCCAAATACGCCGCATGTCCTGCCGAGCAGGCGCATCGCGGCGAGAATTTCCTCATCCGAGACATTGACGCATACGCCGTTGGATGCACGGATGGCATTCAATGCCTTGTCGGGGTTGCGCGGCACGCCGACGGCGATGGAATCCGCAATTGTGTTTTCCTCCATCGGTTCCCATGCGGTATTTGTCTGAATCGCGCGGTTGAGCGGGCAGCAGCCCTCCGCCTGTACGGAGATCAGCCGCGGCAGCTTGTCGATGAAGCCCGCCGCATACAGGTCGGTAAAGCCCTTCCAGACGCCGGAGATCGTACAGCCGTCACCGACGGAGATCGCGACGTAATCCGTCATCTTCCAGTTCAGCTGTTCTGCGATTTCCAGCGCGACGGTCTTCTTGCCCTCCATCAGGTAAGGGTTGATCGCCGCATTGCGGTTGTACCAGCCCCAGCGGTCAATGGCCTCCGCCGACAGCCGGAAGGTGTCCTCATAGGAGCCTTTGACGGAGATGACATTTGCGCCAAAAATCATGAGCTGGCTGACCTTGCCCTTCGGTGCGCGCGACGGCACGAAGATATACGTGCGGAACCCCGCAGCCGCGGCATTGCCCGCGAGCGATGAAGCGGCATTGCCGGTGGACGAACACGCGATGGTGTCCGCGCCCGCTTCCTCCGCCTTGACCACCGCCATGGCAGAGGCACGATCCTTGAGGGATGCCGTCGGGTTGATGCCGTCATCCTTGACGTACAGCTTGCGGATGCCGAGCCGGTCGGCGAGGTTCTGGCAGTCATACAGCGGGGAGCCGCCGACGCGCAGGCGCGGGCGGCGTGCGGTTCCTTCCACAGGAAGGAACTCGCGGAAGCGCCACATGGTGCGGTCGGCGCGGTTTGCCATGTCCTCCCGCGTCACATGCGCGGAAATCCACTTGTAGTCATATTTGATATCCAGAATGCCGCCGCACTTTGGGCAGGTTGTGATCGAAGGCGCTGCCTCGATTTCATGCCCGCAGTGGATGCAGACGGCGGAGATCACATTTTTCATCGAAAGCCCCCTGATTACAGCGCTTTGAGCAGTCCGGTGCGCTCGTTGAATTCGTTGATGAGGTCATCGAGGTCGGCAGCCTGTGCATGTACGGTGTCCCAGGTGCCCTCGGTGTCGTACCACAGTGCGTTCAGCTCCTCGGCGGTCTTGCCCTGCTGTTCCACCCAGGTATAGTACTTGAGATTGTGCACGCGCTTGCGGTCCTGATAGGTCAGCTCCTGCATGCTGTCGGTCTTGAGGCCGAGCATGTGCAGATTGTGGTCGAGCAGCGCGTCGTTGCAGCTGTATGCGCCGTATTCGTCGTTCAGCTCGGCAATGCGGCTGCCATACATGACAGCGGAGTCGGTCAGGACGGTGCCGACAACGTCGCGCTCGGTGAATTCGTAGTATTTCGCCATCTTGATGCAGCACAGGACATTGGCGATGCCGGAAATGCCGAGCCAGGTCAGCTTTTCAATCAGCTCATCGTCCAGCTTCAGCTCGTCGCGCAGGTACTGCTGTCCCTCCGGCGTGTTGAACAGGCGGAGCAGGCGCTGGGAATCCTCATCGTCAATGGCAATCACCATGTCGGTGTTTTTGACGTTGTGGATCCACGGAATGTGCTTGTCACCGATGCCTTCGATGCGGTGCCCGCCGAAGCCGTTGTTCAGAATGGTCGGGCACTGGAGCGCCTCGCCGACACCCAGCCTGAGGTTCGGATACAGCTCCTTGAGGCGGTCGCCGGTGGACATCGTTCCGGCGGAGCCGGAGGTGAAGCATGCGCCCGCGAAGCGGTCGCCCGGACGCTTGACGGCTTCAAAGACATCCGCCAGCGCGTTGCCTGTGACATTGTAATGCCACAGCGGGTTGCCCATCTCCTCGAACTGGTTGAAGATCATGTACTGCGGGTCCTGCTTGAGCTCGTTGGTCTTGTCAAAAATCTCCTTGACGTTGGACTCACAGCCCGGCGTTGCGATGACCTCTGCACCGATGGAGTGCAGCCAGTCAAAGCGCTCCTGGCTCATCTCTGCCGGGAGGATGGCGACGCCCTGTGCACCGAGCAGCTTGGAGTTGAAGGCACCGCCGCGGCAATAGTTGCCGGTGGACGGCCAGACCGCCTTGTGTTTTTTGACATTGAACTGTCCGGTCACCAGCCGAGGTGCCAGACAGCCGAACGATGCGCCAACCTTGTGGCAGCCGGTCGGGAACCACTTGCCGACCATCGCGATGATGCGGCACGGCACACCGGTCAGCTCGCTGGGCAGCTCGATGTAATTCGGCACGCTGCGGAACAGGCCGCCGGATTCCTTCGGCTCATTTTTCCACGTGATGCGGAACAGATTGAGCGGGTTGACATCCCACAGGCCGACCGTTTTGAGCTTCTGCTGAATCGCTTCCGGAACCGTCTCCGGGTTCTTCATCTGTGCAATGGTCGGAATGATGATATTGTTTTCCTTTGCCGTCTGAATGTTACAGGCGAGGGCTTCCTCGTCGCGGGTGAAATCTATCATACAGGTAATCCCTCCAAAATTGTGATGAAAAAAAGCGGGTTTCTTGTGCGACTTTCCGGTAAGTTGTTCCTATTGTAGCACGGCGTGTTGGATTATGCAATGAAAAATCAAAATTAAATTGAGGTAATCTAAAAGATTTTTTACCGAATTTCTCCGAGCGCCGGAAGCCCGCGCGGGAGGTACCGGCCGATGCGTCCTGCGGTCAGCGCGCCATCCTGTACAGCGAGCGTGCCGCGCAGATAGACGCGGTCAATCGAGCAGGTGAGCAGGGTGCCATCCAGCGGTTCATAGTCCGACGCACTGTGGTGCGCGGCGGCAGAAATCACGGACGGACGGTTCGGATCGAGCACAACGATATCCGCGTCCGAGCCGGGTGCGAGGACACCCTTCTGCGGGTACAGGCCGAACAGCTTTGCCGGGTTTTCGCTCAGCAGACGGCACAGGTCGGTGGGCGCCAGCCGCCCTTCAGAAACGCCAAATGTGTACAGCAGCACGCCGCGTGTCTCGATGCCGGGCAGGCCGCCGGGGATTTTGCGGAAATCGTCCGCGCCAAGCTTTTTCTGTTCGGTCGTGAACGAACAGTGGTCAGTGGAAACAATCTGGATTTCGCCGTTTTTGAGCGCATCCCACAGCGCCTGCTGGTCTTCCTTTGTGCGCAGCGGGGGTGCACAGATGAATTTGTCCCCGTCTGGGCGGGAGAGCATGCCCTCGTCCATCAGCAGGTACTGCGGGCAGGTCTCCACGATGACCGTCTGCCCGCGCTTTCTTGCGCGCCGGATTTCCTCCAGGCCTTCCTTTGTCGAGAGATGCACGACCCAGACCGGCGCATGTGCGACCTGTGCAAGGCGCAGCAGGCGGGAGACTGCCTCTGCTTCCAGTGCGGCGGGACGGCTGGCGGCATGGGAATGCGGGCCGGGATGCGGCTTGCGCAGCTCCTCCTCCTGCAATTCCTTGATGACTTCATTGTGTTCACAGTGCACGCCGCAGATGCCGCCGAGCGGGGTCAGGTCGCGCAAAATTTCATATACGGCGCGGTCGCCCACCATCATATTGTCATAGGTCAGATACAGCTTGAATGTGCTGACGCCCTGCGCAAACATTTCAGGCAGTTCGTCGCGGACACTGTCATTCCAGTCCGCAATGGACATGTGGAAGCCGTAATCACAGCTGCATTTGCCGTCTGCCATCGCGTGCCAGTTGTCCAGTCCCTGCCCGAGTGTTTCGCCCTTGTACTGCGTGCCGAAATCGACAATCGTCGTCGTGCCGCCCGCAATGGCAGCCTGTGTGCCGGTGGCAAAGTCATCCGCCGTCACCGTGCCCGCGACCGCGAGATTCATATGGGTGTGCCCGTCGATGAAGCCGGGGAACAGCAGCCGTCCGGAGACATCGACGGTCTGCGCGCCGTCCGCACGCAGCCCGGTGCCGATGGCTGCAATTTTCTCCCCGTCAATCAGAAGATCAGCGCGGGTGATGCCGGATGAGGTGACAATGCTTCCGCCCTGTAACAGTGTTTTCATAACCAATCTCTCCCTCTATACACAACGGATATACAAACAGGGGCGCACAATCTGTGCGCCCCTGCCGAAACACATATGGATTCTGAAGCGCGTCAGGCAGCTTCGTCTTTTTTCTTGTCCTTCGGAAGGATGATGTTCAGAAGGATTGCTGCAAAGGCAGCCGGGACAATGCCGGAGCCGCCGAAGATCAGCTGGACGTAATACGGCAGATGGCCGGTTGCGCCCGCGGTGGAGCCGAGGCCATAGCCGAGGCCAAGAGCAACCGAAATAATGGTGATTTCACGGGTGCTGATCGGGTCGCGGGTAACCAGCTGGATGCCGGAAACAAGAATGGATGCGAACATGATAACGGCAGCGCCGCCGAGTACCGGCTGCGGCATGATGGAAACACATGCGCCGATCTTCGGGCACAGGCCGCAGAGAATCAGGAAGATCGCACCGCAGGTCAGTGCCATGCGGTTGACAACCTTGGTCATCGTGACCAGGCCGACGTTCTGGGAGAACGAGGTGTTCGGCAGGACACCGAACACGGCAGCCAGCGAGGAGCCGAGGCCGTCACAGACAACGCCGCCGGACAGCTCGGAATCCGTTGCTTCACGGCCCATGCCGCCTTCGATGCAGCCGGAGATGTCGCCGACTGTCTCGACTGCCGTGACGATGAACATGATGCCGATCGGAAGGATGGCCTGCATGTCGAACGACAGATGGATATCAGACAGCTTGCCGAAGCCGATGAAGCTCGGAAGAGCAAACCAGGACGCATTTTTGACCTGATCGAAATTGACGACCCATGCATAGGTATATTCCACACCGTCGGCATTGACACCGGTGTGCGGCAGAGTCAGCGTCATGATGATCGCGACAATGTAGCCGACCAGAATGCCGATCAGGATGGACGAGGTGCTGAGCATGCTCTTCGGATTGGTGAAGTGCTTGAGCACCAGAATGACGACGAGAACCAGCAGGCCGAGCCCGATGTTATACAGGGAGCCGTAGTCGTTGACGCCGTTGCCGCCGCACAGGTAATTGATACCGACGGGGACAAGCGAAAGGCCGATGGACATGACCACACAGCCGGTGACAACAGCCGGGAAAAAGCGGCGGAGCGGCTTGAGGAACAGGCCGAGCACGCCCTCGAAGATACCGCCGACCACGCAGGCCCCCATGATTGCGCCGTATGTCAGTACGCCGGTTCCCAGCGTAGCCGCAAGGCTCTGGAAGACACCGAGGAAGCCGGACGAGGTGCCCATGACAATCGGGACCTTGCCGCCGCACGGACCGATGGAGAACAGCTGGACCAGCGTGACAATGCCGGCGATGGTCATTGCATTCTGTAACAATGCTGTGCGCAGGTCGCCGAAGCCGGCATCAGCTGTCAGGCCGCAGGCACCCATGACAATAATCAGCGGGGTGAGGTTGCCGACAAACATGGCCATGACATGCTGGAGGCCGAGTGGGATTGCCTGCTTCAATGGGAGCTTGCCATAAAAAGTATACGGCGTTCCGTTTTCTGCAGGCCTGGTGTTTTTACTCATGTGAATCGCTCCTTGTGATGAATTTCCCCCTCTGGCGGAGGCGGAGAAAACAGGCCGGAAAGAGATCCCTGACCGCCAGAACAAGGGGAAGCTGCCGAGAAACTGGAAGAGAGTAGACAACCGCAGTAACGGCACTGCGTGCTACTCTCCATCGAACAGTTCTCATTGTTTACTTTCTGTTAACAGAGTAACATAGCACCTGACCTAAGTCAACAAGTTTTTTCAGGCCGGCTGTGGGGATGGTTGGATAAAATGCACAAAACAGGAAACAGAAAACGCCGGGAAAAGTGACGAAAAAAGGGCAATTTGGCGCGAAAAAAGGGAACAAAGAGCCGCTCGCCGCAGTATGCCGGATCAAAAAATTTTTCTGGATTCTGAAAATTTTTCAGTTTCCTGATTCAGCGTCCGCTGTTGATGCGGTTCCACAGTTTCTGTGCGCACTGGCGGGAATCGGACAGGATTTTCTCCTCATCCAGTCCGGTCAGCACGCGGTCGCGCATGAGGACTTTTCCGGCAGCGATGGTGGTCGTGACGCTCCTGCCATTCATGCCGAACAGAATATGGCTGTTGCAGTTGGTTTCATCCATCGGCGTGACCGGTGTGTAATCGAGGACGATGACATCGGCTACCGCGCCTGGGCGCAGCACGCCAAGCTCCTGCCTGAAATAGCGGTTCGCCATGACTGCATTGTTGTGGAACAGCATGTCCGGTACCTCGCTCCATGCTGCCTGCGCGTTGTGCAGGTGGTGTTTGTGCAGGATATTTGCCACCTTATACGATTCAATCATGTCGTGTGTATAGCCATCGGTGCCGAGGCCGGTCAGAATGCCCTTGTGGTACAGCTCCATCGTCGGCGGACAGCCGCAGGCGTTGCCCATGTTGGATTCCGGATTGTGCACAACCATTGTGTCAGTGTGCTTCAGCACTTCCATCTCGTGGTCATTGATATAGATGCAGTGCGCGCACATCGTCTGTGTGCCGAGCATGCCAAAATCCATCAGGCGGTCGATGATGCGCTTTCCATGCTGTTCGAGACAGTCGTACAGGTCTTCGATGCCCTCTGCCACATGGATGTGGTAGCCGGTGTCCGGCGGCAGGACAGAGGCACAGGCTTCCAGCGTGTGGTCGCTCAGCGTGAAGCTGGCGTGCATGCCCATCATGCCGGCAATCATACCGCTGTCGTCCGTGCGGGCATGGTTGATGAAATCGACATTCTCCTGAATGGCCGCATCACATTTGTCCTGTCCGTCGCGGTCGGAGATTTCATAGCACAGGCACGAACGGATGCCCGCCTGCTTCGCAGCTTCTTCAATGCGGAACAGGCTGCCGCTGATTTCCCCGAAGCTCGCATGGTGGTCGAAAATTGTCGTCACGCCGTTTTTGATGCAGTCAATATAGGTGACCATGGCGCTCAGATACGTGCTCTCGTGGTCGAGATTGCGGTCGAGCGTCCACCACATGCCGTCCAGAATATCCAGGAAGCCGTGCGGGTCATAGCCTTTGACATTCATGCCGCGCGCCATCGCGCTGTAGATGTGCTCATGCATGTTGATGAAGGCAGGCATGATGATGCCGCCCTTCGCGTCGATGAATTCGGCCTGTGGATAGGCGGCG
This sequence comes from uncultured Clostridia bacterium, assembly GCA_945486175.1. Classification (GTDB taxonomy): domain Bacteria; phylum Bacillota; class Clostridia; order Oscillospirales; family Butyricicoccaceae; genus Butyricicoccus_A. The sequence goes on from CALYTA010000035.1 coordinate 7,781, forward strand.
CGCAGGTCGTCCAGTGCACCGACTGCGGCGATGGTATGGCCGTCGATGGCGACAGCGCCGTCTGCATAAAACGGTGCGTCCGCGCTGCGGGTGATGAGTGTTC
>CALYTA010000036.1 GCA_945486175.1 uncultured Clostridia bacterium
TCTTCGGCGGCGCACCTGACGGCGCTTATTTTTCTTCCTGCTGGTGCTCGCGCTGCGGCGCATTTCTGGCATTTTCCATGCCGAAAAGCCCGGCCAGATTTGCCTGATAGATCAAAAGCTCACGATACTCATTTTTCGCTTTGTAGTATTCCGGATAAGCCGCCTTTTTCTGTGCAGTCAGCTCCGCATACTCTGATTACAGCTCCTCGACCGAAAGCACGCCTTTGACTGCGGTGATGCCGTCCACAAGCTGTTCAATCTTACAGTTTTTATGCAGCCGCAGTGTAAAAATCGCACAGGCATTGTGTTTTTTGCTTCCGGTGGCACGGGTGATTTCCATATTCACGATCTTCAGATTTTGATCGCGGTACAGCTTCAGTACCTGGTCCAGGCATCGCCTGTCGGTATATTCCATATACAGATTGATTTCCGGTGCATTGTCCAGTACGCGCCGTTCCAGCTTGGAAAACAACAGCTCCGTGAGCAGGATCATCAGTGTTGTGAGGATGCCGCCTTCATAAAATCCGCCGCCGAGGGCGAGTCCGATGATGGCGGATGCCCACAGGCCCGCAGCTGTTGTCAGGCCCTTGACACGCTGGCGGCGCGTGACAATAATCGTACCTGCGCCGAGGAAGCCGATGCCGGCAACCACCTGTGCGCCCAGCCGCGCCATATCAGTATAATAATGCATATTCAGATACAGATACTGGCTGGTCAGTGTCGTCATGGCAGCGCCCAGACAGATCAGGATATGCGTGCGAAAACCAGCCGGGCGGCGCTTGAATGCGCGCTCAATGCCAATCGCGCCGCCACAGACCACAGCGAGCACCAGCCGCAGCACAACGGACTGTACTGTGACATCGCGCAGGCCGTCAAAAACAGACAGCACAACGGCACCTCCTTTCAGATTTCCCGGATGACACGGATGCAGTCCAGATCCGCTATGGTGGACAGCACCTGTGCATGTGATCTTCGCTGGTTCAAACGAACAGAAAATACAATACTGGGATATTGCCCACGCTTTTCCCGTCCCCGTTCAATATCGAGGTCGAAAATCTGCATATTCTGCGATTTGACGCGCCCGATAATTGTGCCCACATTGTCCAGGGATTCCAATTCGACATAGATATGCATCGCCCTGGAATTTTCCTGAATCAGTGCGTCGACGATCGGGAATACCCGGATACACAGGAAGATCAGCACAAACGCCGGAATGACACATTCATAAAAACCCGCGCCGATGGCAAGACCCATGCACGCGGAAGCCCACAGTCCCGCAGCTGTTGTCAGGCCTGTGATCTGCTGGTGTCCTGTGACGAGAATTGTGCCCGCGCCGAGAAAACCAATGCCATTGATGACCTGTGCGCCGAAGCGTGAGATATCCGTCCGCAGACCGATTTCCTCTGCGAGTGCTGACCAGCGCGTGGAGAGCATGGTAAACTCATACTGGCTGAGCAGCATGGTCAGTGCCGCACCGAGACAGACCAGTATATAAGTGCGGAAACCGGCAGCACGGCGCTTTCGTCCGCGCTCCATGCCGATCATGCCGCCGCTGACCATCGCCAGTACAAGGCGCAGTGTGACGGATGCCATATTAAATTCGTGCAGATATGCCCAGGCTGCCTCCATGCCGCATCCTCCTTCCGCCATAAACCCCGTCCATATACCGGCCGGTTCTGACGCGGATTTCCGCAAAAACCACCCAATTATAATGGTTACACTATATCACATAACACAGCGGATGACAAGCCGCAATCCCGCTCCAGGACTGCCCTTTGCGCAGAGAAATGCCCCGGTTCCGCATGGGAATCAGGGCATTTGATATCTCACAGGAAAATCGGCTGGATCTGCTTTCCTTCTGCCGCCGCCAGCGCGGTCTCCGGGATGTTCTCCATCACGGCGACGAGCGAGCGCGGTTTGGCATGCGGGGCATCCTGCCGCATCGGGACAAAATAGTAATGCTTGCGGTTGAGCAATGCCGCAATGTTGGGCGCAGACGCGGCAAGCGCGTCATTGCTGGATACAGCGAGCACCACCGGGCGCTCTATGCGCAGCTGGGACTTCGCCGCCAATGCTACCGGCGTGTCACTCATCCCGTGCGCCAGCCGCGCGAGCGTGCTGCCCGTGCACGGCGCAATAATCAGCACATCCATCATCGCCTTTGGTCCGATGGGTTCAACATCCTGCAGCGTGCGCATCGGCTCCCTGCCGCAGATATGTGTGATTTCATCGAGCGTATCACGTGCTGTGCCAAAGCGCGTATCCATCGTTCCAACTGTCCCGGATACAATCGGCAGGATATTCCATCCATCCTTTGCCATGCGTTCCATCACACCCAGTACACGGTCTATCGTACAGAATGAGCCGCACAGCGCAAATCCTGCTGTCAGACTCACAGCAATCCCTCCTCTTCCAGCATGTGGCATACCGTGTCATAAATCGCAGCCGCCGCACTGCGCGGTGCAACGCGTCCCGGCAATGACAGCGCATGGATCACACGGCACAGGTCACCTGCATCGTCGGCAATGCCGCCCTTGCCCGATGCAAGATCAATGATAAGCGCATCAGGTGCACAGTCCGCCAGTACGCGCCGTGTCAGCACAGGTGACGGCACCGTGTTGATGACCAATGGAAACGCATGCAGCTGTCCGGCAAGCCTGCGCGTATCGAGATAATGATATCCGCCGCTCCTGAGGCGTGCAAAGTCATCATACCGCCGCGCAGATACCGTGACATGCGCGCCCAGCCCGCGCAGGCGCGGTGCAAGTGCCATGCCAATGCGTCCGGCACCGATGACCAGCACCGGCAGTCCATGCAGCGTGACCGGAAGCTCCTCCATTGCGATCTGGATGGCACCCTCCGCCGTCGGAATCGCGTTGAGCAGTGCCAGCTCTTCGCGTTCCAGATAATCCTGTACCTCAATGCCGCGGCGCGCCGCCATATCGCGTACCATGCGCGGCACAGAACCGCCATACACCGGCTTGCCCGCCGGGATGGCATCGAGCACATCCGTCAGCTTATATGGCGCGTTGGCAAGCGGCGCATTCAGCCGCCCGCGCGTGCCCATCACCGGCATGGGAAGCAAAATGACATCCGCTTCGGCGAACAGCGTGCGGGGAGCGCCGCCGGCTTCCAGTTCCGTGCCGCTGCGCTCCAGCCCAATGGTGCGCACCTGTGCGCCGTCTGCCGCCAGCAGCTCGCCCAGATAGGCCTGCCGCACGTCGCCGCCTGCCAGCGCAAAGGTCAGCGTGTGTTTCATGAACCCCTCCCCCTTCCATGCCTCCATCCTATGCGTCCGGCGCGCCGCTGACACAGCTTTTCTCACAGCGGACAATCCAACGCTTGCCAACTCTGCCGCCATTCGCTTATAATCAGAGATAGCATCGAAGGAGGCTCCGCCATGAACCAGCATAACCGTATTCTCACCGCCATGTCCGGCGGTGTTGACAGCTCCGTAACCGCCGTCCTGCTGCTCGAGCAGGGCTATTCCATCGCGGGCGCGACCATGAAGCTGTATGCGCCGGAATCCGGCACAAGCGACCGCCCATGCGGCACAGAGGACAATATCGCGGACGCGCGCCGCGTATGCGACGCGCTCGGCATCGATTTTTACCAGTTTGATTTCACCGATCTCTTCCATACGGAAGTCATTCAGCGCTTTGCAGATGGCTATGCCTGCGGGCTGACGCCCAATCCATGTGTCGACTGCAACCGCCATCTGAAATTCGGCAGGCTGCTCGCACAGGCGCGTGCTGAAGGGTTTGACGCAATTGCAACCGGACACTATGCCCGCATCGAATACAGCGATACCTATGGCCGCTGGGTGCTCAAAAAGGGGGCCGCACCGGCCAAAGACCAGTCGTATGTGCTGTATTCCATGACACAGGACGAGCTGGCACACACCCTGCTCCCGCTCGGCAGCTATGAAAAGGATGACATCCGTGCCATCGCCGAGGCGCGCGGGCTGGTCAATGCCCGCAAAAAGGACAGCCAGGATATCTGCTTTATCCCGGACGGCGACCACGGCAGGTTCCTGTGCGAGCACTGCGGACTGTCCGCTGTGCCGGGCGATTTCATCGACAAAACCGGCAAGGTCGTCGGACGGCACCGCGGCGTGATTTACTACACCGTCGGGCAGCGCCGCGGACTGGGCATCAGCGCTGACCGCAGGCTGTATGTCATCGACAAAAATGCGGCGCGCAACACCGTCACCGTCGGCTATGAGGAAGACCTGCTGTGCACGGAATTTTCCGTGCGCGATGTCAACTGGATCGCGTGGGAACAGGTGACTGAACCGGTGCGCTGCTGTGTGCGCACGCGCTACCATGGCGCGGAAACGCCCGCGACACTCACGCCGGATGGCGATACGGTACATGTCCGGCTGGACGCGCCACAGCGCGCCGTATCGCCCGGACAGGCCGCAGTATTCTATGACGGGGATATTGTCCTCGGCGGCGGAACCATCTGCGAATAAAAGCCAAATCTGTACGACAAAAATCCCCCGAACGCAATGCGTTCGGGGGATTTCCCATTTGCATCAATGTATTTCGATCAGAAGCCGCCCTCCTGCCTGCGGCGGGCAGTGCGAAGCGCCTGTTCGAGATCGGATTGAAATGCATCCAGCACATCGGGATGGATGCGGCTGCCGCACAGCGTCACCGGATGGTCATGCAGGCGGAAAATCAACTCGCCAATGACATCCTCCAGCACAACAGCTTCGATGCTCTTTGTCATTTCCTCCGGTTCAATCAACCCAACCGAAAATTTATCCATGCTGATGTGCAGCGTATGGCACAGCTGAAAGCATCCGATCTCATCCACACCGTCTGCACCCAGCTGCAAAATATTCAGCAGCTCGGCCGATGTCAGACCACTTTCATCGTAAAAATCCTGCATGCTGTCGTACTTCTGATGAATCAGCGTCAGTAGCTCGTCCATTTCCAACCCTCTTCCCTCTGGTTCTTATTATAATACCAAAGGGGTATGCGGCACAACCGCTTTTTACAGAAGGCTCAGCTGGCCCTTGTCTTCATCCTTGAGCAGTGCGCCGATGGATGGGATGGAATGCGAAACATACCGTCGCGGCTGGACAAAGGATACCTCAGCTGCATCGCTCGCGCGCGTGATGGTATGGCTGCCGCGCAATACCATGACCTGTACGCCGACAGTGGTGCGCGTTGTCTTTTCCGGGATAATCGAGGTATTGATGGTCAGGGCACGCCCATTGCTCGCAAAAATTGTAATATCCCGCTCTTCCGTAATGTGGAAGAATGCCTTTGCGGGCGAACGGTCGGAATAGGCACCGGTCAGACGGCGACGGTTGGTCTTGGTCGCAAAGCCGGACAGCTCAAAACGCGCTGCCTTGCCGTTTTCAAAGATGACAACCAGGCTGCCGGTATATTCACCCGGAAGCAGCATAAAGACAACCCTCTCATCATCATCCATCGCCAGCCTGGACGGCAGATAGTCGCCCAGTACGCTTGCCTTGGTGTCATCGAAGTCATACAGATGTGCCTTATAAACCTGCTGTTTGTCGGTGAAGAACATGATTTCCTGCTTGTTGGTCGCATCAAGCGTCTGATGCAGGTCATCGCCGTCCTTGAATTTCTGATCGGATGCACCGCGCAGCGACTGCGCCGTAATTTTCTTAAAGTATCCCTCATTCGACAGGAACAGATGAACCGGATAATCCTCGATATGGTCTTCCGCGTCAAACTGTTCGATTTTATCCGCATCGAGAATGACCGACCGGCGCGGCGACGGATATTTTTTGATGATATTCTCCAGCTCTTTGATAATCAGGCGGCGCACCTTTGCGTCACTGCCCAGAATGCCCTCGAGCCGTGCAATTTCCTTTTCCAGCCCGTCAGTCTCTTCAATGCGCTTGAGGATATATTCCTTGTTGATATGGCGCAGGCGGATTTCTGCGATATATTCCGCCTGAACCTGGTCGATGCCGAATCCCTCCATCAGGTTCGGAACAACCATCGCATCGGTTTCGGTCTCACGGATGATATGGATTGCCTTGTCAATATCCAGCAGAATGACCTTCAAGCCGTGCAGCAGGTGCAGCTTGTCCTTCTTTTTATTCAGATCAAAGCGAATGGTGCGGCGCTTGCATTCCGTGCGCCACTTGACCCACTCTTCCAAAATGCCGCGCACGCCGAGTACCCGCGGCATGCCGCCGATGAGCACATTGAAGTTGCACGAACAGCTGTCCATCAGCGGAGTCAGCTGCATCAGGCGATCCATCAGCTTGTCCGGATCAACACCTCGCTTGAGGTCGATCGCAATCTTCAGGCCCGACAAATCACTCTCATCCCGAATATCGGAAATTTCGCGCAGCTTGCCGCCCTTGACCAGATCGGCAATTTTATCAATGATGGCCTCAATGGTCGTGGTATACGGAATCTCCTTGATTTCAATCAGGTTTTCCTTTTTGACATACTCCCACTTCGCACGGACTTTAAAGGAGCCACGGCCGGTGTCATAAATTTTGCGCATCGCCGCGCGGTCAAGAATAATCTCGCCGCCGGTCGGGAAATCCGGCGCGGGAAGCGTTTCCATCAAATCGCAGTTGTTGTCCTGAATATATGCGATGGTGGTGCGGCAGACCTCTTCCAGATTGAAGCCGCAGAACGCACTCGCCATGCCGACTGCAATGCCGGTGTTGGCAGAAACCAAAATATTCGGAAATGTTGTCGGCAGCAGTGTCGGCTCTTTCAGCTCGCCGTCATAGTTGTCTACAAAATCGACTGCATCCGCATCAATGTCGCGGAACAGCTCCGCACAGATTTTATCCAGCTTGGCCTCGGTGTAACGCGACGCGGCATATGCCATATCGCGCGAATAGACCTTGCCGAAGTTGCCCTTGGAATCGACAAACGGGGTCAAAAGAGCTTCATTGCCGCGTGTCAGGCGCACCATCGTCTCATAAATCGCGCCATCACCGTGCGGATTGAGCTTCATGGTCTGGCCGACAATATTGGCCGACTTGGTGCGTGTCGCACCCATCAGACCCATTTTATACATTGTATACAGCAGCTTGCGGTGCGACGGCTTAAAGCCATCCAGTTCCGGGATTGCACGCGACACAATGACACTCATTGCATACGGCATATAATTTTCCCGCAGCGTTTCGGTAATGCGCTGTGTGGTCGGCTCGAGCGGATGATATTCGCGCACGGGCTGCTGTTTGTTTTTCTTCTTTGCCATGTAGGAAAAAACTACCTTTCCTTCTCTAGAGCGTATCTGATAAACCAATTGGTGAAACACACGCTTCTCAGGCAGAAACGCCCTCTATTGAGAAAAATATGGGAATCATGCTGACCCATTTCACTTTTGCCAACCGCCGGTCGTTGTTTGACCGGCGGGACGGGGTCGCGCGCGGGAGCGCGGAGAGAGGTTTTCTCTTGCTTACTTCTCTTTTCCTCAAAAAGAGAAGTAAGGGTTAAGAAATGTCCGCAAACTCGAGATACTGCCAGCCGTTTTCCGCGATATATTCCTTTCGTCCGGACAGGTTTTCGCCGAGCAGCAGGTCAAACATCTCGCTGGTCGCGGCGGCATCCTCCGGCATGACACGGATCAGACGGCGGCTTTCCGGATTCATTGTGGTTTCCCACATCATGTCCGCTTCGTTTTCGCCGAGACCCTTGGAACGCTGAATCGTGTATTTTTTGCCCGCCAGCTCTTTGAGGATATCCGCCTTTTCACTCTCGTCGAACGCAAAATAACTCTTGTTCTTGCAGGTGATTTCATACAGCGGCGACTCCGCAATGTATACAAATCCTTCCTCAATCAGTGTCGGGACAAGACGGTACAGCATCGTGAGCACCAGCGTGCGAATCTGGAAGCCGTCAACATC
>CALYTA010000037.1 GCA_945486175.1 uncultured Clostridia bacterium
TCATAATTTTGTTATAGGCACCGCGCACCTTAAAGGAGCCGGTTTTCTGCTGGTTTTCGCACTTGAGGTAAACCTCTGCGCCGGTCATGCCGGAAAATGTGGTGGAAGACGCCAGCGGGATATAGTGAACGACAGGCTGTAAGCGCTGTGCCGCCTCGTCAATGTCTTTGATGCTGATCATGGATTTTGGTTCCTCCCAAAAGAATATGCATATGCGGATAAATAAGACTGTAATATTGTAGCACTGTACCGGAATGATTGCAAGCGCGTGCACGAGATTCTGTGCGTTTCAGTTGTATTTCGGCGGGTTCCCTGATATAATGAAACGAGAACCAACAGGAAAGAGGTTTACCAAATGGCACATTATGATCTGAATACATCTCAGCTGCGCGAATATGTCGGCATTCTGCGGGCAGGCGATACGGTTTCCCTGACCGGCACGGTGTACACGGCACGCGACGCGGCACATAAGAAGATTCTCGCGGCACTCGAAGCAGGCGAGGCAGTTCCGTTCGATCTTCAGGATTCTGTCGTTTATTATGCAGGCCCGACGCCCGCAAAGCCGGGACAGGTTATCGGCTCCTGCGGACCGACGACCTCCGGCCGCATGGACCCGTTTTCCCCGACGCTGATTGAAAAGGGACAGGTCTGCATGATCGGCAAGGGTGTGCGCAACCAGGCGGTGCACGACGCGATGCAGAAATACGGCTGTGTATACATGGTCGCCATCGGCGGCGCGGGCGCAGTCATTGCGGATTCGGTCAAGTCGCTTGAGGTTGTCGCCTATGACGAGCTGGGCTGCGAGTCGGTCAAGCGTCTGACAGTAGAGAACTTCCCGGCAATTGTATCGATGGACGCGCAGGGCGGCAGCCTGTATGCCACCGGCATCGCGCAGTTCCGCACGGCGGAGTGAGCATGAAGCGCTGGAGCTGCGTGCTGCTGGACATGGACGGGACGTTTTTTGACTTTCCGGCATGTGAGCGCCGCGCATTTTTCCGCACCATGCAGGAATTTTCGATTGAGGCGGATGAGGACATGTACCAGCGCTACCGCGTCGTGAACAAGGCGGCCTGGAAGGAGCTGGAGGAGGGGAAGCTGACACATGAGCAGCTGCGCCCCGAACGGTTCCGCCGTCTGATGGCACAGCTGGGGCGCACGTTTCCGGACGGCGTCACGCCGGAGCAGGTCGCTGCATACAACGTGCAGCGCATCGCCGAGGGAGATATCCTGTATGACGGCGCGCGCGAGCTGTGGCAGCGCATCTACCGGCAGTACCGCGTATGCGTGCTGACAAACGGCTCCGATCTGACGCAGTACAACCGGCTGAAATGTGCCGGTCTGCTGGACTATACACATGCGGTTGTCACCAGCCAGCGGGCAGGCGTGGGCAAGCCTGCCGCCGGAATTTTCCGGCTTGCGCTTGAGGAGCTGGGCAGCCCGGACAAGCGCGAATGCGTCATGGTGGGCGATTCGCTCGAAGCGGATATCCGGGGCGCAGAAAATTTTGGCATCGACACGATTTGGTATAATCCCACAAAAGAATGTCCGAAAACTATGCAGGTTGCCAAAGAGGTGAATGATTATTCCGCCCTAGCAATCGCACTCGGGCTGGAATAATAAAAACACGTTCTCAAAGCATACACAAAATATTATCATTTTCAAAGCCGCAGGCACAAAGTGGTGAGATTGACAACCAATCGTTGTTACGATACAATACATTTTGTTAAGAATAAGACAAACTTTCAATGCAGGGAAAGGGAGAACTGTTCATGAGAAGCTTTGAAACCGACGTACAGTTAATAAAATATAAGGTTCTGCGCGCCGTCGCAGAGCATGCATTGCAGGAAAGGCTGGACGACTGCTATTATACCGTGCCGCAGGAGGTCATTCCGGGCAAAAAGGCGACCATGCGCTGCTGTGTCTACAAGGAGCGCGCGATTGTCGGTGAACGTGTACATAACGCACTCGGCGGTGAGCGCGGAAGCCACGTCATCGAGGTCATCGATATTGCGTGTGACGAATGTCCGGTCGACCGTTATTCGGTCAGCAACTCCTGCCGTGGCTGTCTGGCACACCGCTGCATGAAGGTATGCCCGCGCGGTGCGATCAGCAAGGGCGATGACGGACGTGCAAAGATCGATCCGGAGAAGTGCATCCATTGCGGACGCTGTGCAAAGGTATGCCCGTATGGCGCAATCACCGAGAATGTCCGTCCGTGCGAACGCAGCTGCAAGGTCGGTGCCATCAAGATGAACGACCAGCAGAAAGCGGAAATCAATTACGATAAGTGCATCAGCTGCGGCTCCTGCGTGAGCCAGTGCCCGTTCGGCGCGGTTGTCGATAATTCCTATATGGTAGACGCAATCAAGCTGATCCAGCAGGCAGACCACCGCGGCTACTATACCGTTGCGATTGTCGCTCCGGCAATTGCCTCCCAGTTCAAGGGCGCGACTGTCGGACAGGTCAAGCAGGCACTGCGCCATCTCGGCTTCCACGACGTTGTCGAGGCCGCACTCGGCGCGGATATGGTCGCAAAGAAGGAATCGAAGGAGCTGGCGGAAAAGGGCTTCCTGACCTCCTCCTGCTGCCCGGCATTCGTGCGCTATATCCAGCAGCATGTGCCGGAAATGGCAGAACACATTTCGCATAACCTGTCCCCGATGGCAGAGCTGGGCAAATACATTAAGGAAAACAGCGCATGGCCGGTCAAGACGGTCTTCATCGGGCCGTGCACCGCGAAGAAATACGAGCAGAAGCTGGACACGGTCAAGCCGTGGATTGATTGTGTCATCACATTCGAGGAGCTTCAGGCACTGCTGGATGCGGCAGGCTTCCCGCCGGAGGAGCAGGGCGAGCTCCCGACGGATGACGCATCATATTTCGGCCGTATCTTTGCGCGTTCCGGCGGTCTGACCGAAGCGGTTGCACAGAGCATCAAGGAGCAGAACATCGACTTTGAGCCGAAGGTTGCCGTATGCAGCGGCATCGAACAGTGCAAGGTCGCACTGCTCAAGGCGAAGATGGGCAAGCTCACCGAGAACTTCATCGAAGGCATGGCATGTGAGGGCGGCTGCATCAACGGTGCGGGCACCATCAGCCATACGCCGAAGGATAAGCTGACTGTCGACAACTTCGGCAAGGAAAGCCGCAAGGAAGGCATCAACATGTCGGTCGGCAGCTACGAGACCAAATTCTAAATTTCAGATTCACATCCGCCGGGAGCATAGCTCCCGGCGGTTTTTTTGTATTCAGCGGCCTGTCCGGTGCATAGGATAGGGGAGATGACACACTGCAGAGAGGAGCAGGACAATGCCTATTGTTTTTTTAAGCCCGTCGACACAGGAATACAACCTGTTTTATGATGGGAATGGGTCGGAAGAATATTATATGAATCTGATCGCAGATGCGATGGTTCCCTATCTGGAGGCATCCGGCATCACCGTCGCGCGCAACACGCCGGAGGACACGGCACTCACCAGCGCGCAGAAATCCAATGAGGCGGGCGCACAGCTGCATCTGGCACTGCATTCCAACGCTGCGCCGGAGGAGCTGGCGGGACAGCTGCGCGGCACAGATGTATATTATTACACAGGAAGCACGGAGGGTGAGCGCGCGGCAGATATCATTGCGAACAATCTCAGCCTGATTTCCCCGACACCGCAGCTGGTAGATGTCATTCCGACAACACGGCTGGCGGAGCTGCGCCGCACCAATGCCCCGAGCGTGCTGGTGGAAATCGCATATCATGACAATCCGGATGACGCGAACTGGATTCGCGGCAATATCCGCGACATCGCACGCAATCTGTCGGCGTCGGTGGCGGATTTCTTTGCCGTTCCGTTCCGCCAGCCGTAACGCGGTGCGGCTGCGGGGCTGGCTCCTGCCGGTCGCAGCTGTGGCAGCTGTGGCAGCTGCCGGGCTGCTGGTGTTTGCCGGATACCGCATGTCTGTGGGGTCTGACGCAGTCCCGACGAGTGACTATATCCGTTATGTGGAGTTCGATGTGCCCGCTGCGGCACTGGAGCGCGCATTGAATGCCGATGTGCGCACGGAGGGCGAGATCGGATGGGTCGACCTGCTGGCTGCGCTTGCCTGCCGGTATGGCGGGGACTGGTCGCGGTACAAATCGGCAGACCTTGACGCCATCGCCGCCGAAATGGAGTGCGGACAGAGCGCGGCAGAAGCCGGGAAATATTTTTCCTATTACCGCGAAGCATATGGCGCAGTGCTCGACGGCATGCTCGGCGATTTCTCCGAACAGAAAACCGATGACACGGGAAATACGGTCTGGCAGTACAGCTACGGCCTGAAGGCGTTCTGCCCGATTGCAAAGGGCTTTTCCTACAGCGAATCGGATGATTTCGGCGCATCGCGCAGCTATGGGTATAAACGCCGGCATCTGGGGCACGATATGATGGGACTGACCGGTACGCCGATTGTCGCTGTGGAGTCAGGGACGGTCACGATGCTCGGCTGGAACCAGTACGGCGGCTGGCGCGTGGGCATCCGCAGCGATGACGGCAGGCGGTACTGGTATTATGCGCACCTGCGGCAGGACCGGCCGTATGCCGCAGGGCTTGCAGAGGGACAGCACGTCACAGCGGGAGATGTCATCGGCTATATGGGGCGCACCGGGTATTCCGCGACGGAGAACGTCAGCAACATCGTCACGCCGCACCTGCACATCGGTCTGGAGCTGATTTTTGACGAGAGCCAGTTTGAATCTGACAATGAAATCTGGGTGAACCTGTATCCGCTCATGCAGCTGCTGGCAAAGCACACCTGCGAGACCGTGCGGGCGGAGGATGGCGAGTATACCCGGCGGTATGCCTTCGAGGAGGGAACAGGGTGAAGAGACACCACAGATGGGAGGCCGTGCTGCTCGCCTGCCTGCTGGTTGCGGCGGGCATCTGCGTGTCGCACGGAAAAGTGCAGCAGGCCTCAGCAGCATCGGAGGTCATCTCGGTACCGGTTGCGATGTACCACAGCGTCACAGATGAGGGCAAGTCGCCGGGACAATATGTCATCTCTCCGTCCATGCTGGAGAGCGACCTGAAATATCTGGCGGAGCGCGGATATCAGACGGTCACGGTCACCGACCTGGTCGCCTATGTGACAGAGGGCACGGCGCTGCCGGAAAAGCCGGTCATGCTGACGTTTGATGACGGCTATTACAACAATTACAGCAACGCCTATCCGCTGCTGAAGCAGTATGGCATGCGGGCGGTGCTGTCGCCGGTCGGCACGCTGACCGAGCAGTTTTCCGAGAGTGATGACACCGGGCATGAGGTCTGGTCGTACTGCACAGGCGTACAGCTCAAGGAAATGTCCGATTCCGGCGTGATGGAGATGCAGAATCATTCGTTTGATTTCCATTCGCTCAGCCCGCGCCGCGGCTGCCTGCGCAAAAGCGGTGAAGATGAGGCATCCTATCGCGAAACCTTTATCAGCGACACACAGCGGGCACAGGAGCTGTTTGCCGCGCTGGATATTCCCGAACCGGTCTGCTATACCTATCCCTATGGCGCGTGCAACGACGAGACAGATACGCTGGTGAAAGAATGCGGCTTTGTTGCCACGCTGAGCTGTGAGGAGGGGGTGGCGCACATCACGCGCGACCCGGCATGCCTGACCGGGATCCGGCGGTGCAACCGTGACGGGCGCGTGACGAGCGAACAGTTCTGGAGCAGCCTGCTCGCCCAGGCGGAAAAGGGGGATTGAAATGCGTTGTGAGGACAAACGGCATTGCGACGATGGCCGGTGCAGGTCATGCTGCCGCATTGTCGATCTGCGGTGCAAGGAGGTCATCTGCATCGGTGACGGCAGCCGGCTGGGCTTTGTCAGCGATGTGGAAATTGACACCTGTACCGGGCGCCTGGTCGCGATTGTCGTGCCCGGGCGCGGCAAGCTGGGATTTCTGGGCAGACGGAATGACTGTGTCATTCCGTGGGAGGCCATCCGGCGCATCGGGGATGACATCATTCTGACCAGCTTCTGCCCGCAGGAGTGCTGTCCGCCGCGGGAGAAGGAGAGACGCCGGTGTGACTGACGCGGCAGACTGTCAGAAAACTGTAAAATTTGCCGGAGAACCAAAAGTTTTTCTTGCGTTCCTGTCGGCGGTATGGTAAAATCAACGAGTATGAAAAATACACACGCATCGGGAGACGCGGCGTGGTGCTCCGGAAACGGGGTCGCCGCCGAAAAGGAACGATGCGGAGGAAAAAACTAAGGAGGACATTTCAATGTCAGTTATTTCTATGAAGCAGCTGCTGGAAGCAGGCGTGCACTTCGGTCATCAGACCAGAAGATGGAACCCGAAAATGGCGCAGTACATTTTCACCGAGAGAAACGGCATCTACATCATCGACCTGCAGAAGACCGTTAAGAAGCTGGAAGAAGCTTACTTCTTCGTTCGTGATACCGCTGCAGCAGGCGAGTCCATCCTGTTCGTCGGCACCAAGAAGCAGGCTCAGGACGCAATCCGCGAAGAGGCTGAGCGCGCTGGCATGTACTACGTCAACGCAAGATGGCTGGGCGGCATGCTGACCAACTTCACCACCATGCGCACCCGTATCGCTCGCCTGAACCAGCTGAAGAAGATGCAGGAAGACGGTACCTTCGATCTTCTGCCGAAGAAGGAAGTTATCAAGCTGCAGCTCGAGATCGCAAAGCTGGAGAAGTACCTGGGCGGCGTCAAGGACATGAAGAAGCTGCCGGGCGCTATGTTCGTTGTTGATCCGCGCAAGGAGAAGAATGCAATCGCTGAGGCCCGCAAGCTGAAGATTCCGGTAGTCGCAATCGTCGACACCAACTGTGATCCGGACGAAGTTGACTATGTCATCCCGGGCAACGACGACGCAATCCGTGCCATCAAGCTGATCTCTTCCACCATGGCTAACGCTGTCCTGGAAGGCAAGCAGGGCGAACAGCTGGCTTCCGAAGAGGAAGAAGCAAAGGCTGCTGAGTAAGAATCAAATACAGAAAAGCCCGCCGCGCTGAACGGGCGGGCTTTTTTCACAAACCAGACGAATAACAGGGAGGAAAATACATCATGGCATTTACTGCAAAGGATGTTAAGGCACTGCGCGAGCAGACCAACGTTGGTATGATGGACTGCAAGAAGGCACTCCAGGAAGCTGACGGCGATTTCGACAAGGCAATTGAAATCCTGCGTGAGAAGGGCCTCGCAAAGGCTGCCAAGAAGGCAAGCCGCATCGCAGCAGAAGGCATTGTCTGCATCGAGATTTGTGACGAGTGCGGCGCTGCTGCAATCGTAGAAGTAAACTCCGAGACCGACTTCGTTGCAAAGAACGCTGATTTCCAGAAGTTTGCATCCGACGTTGCAAAGGTTGTTATCAAGGAAAATCCGGCAGACGTTGAGGCACTGAAGAACTGCAAGATGGGCGACCTTACCGTTGAGGGCGCACTGCAGGAGAAGGTTCTGACCATCGGTGAGAACCTGCAGATTCGCCGTTTTGAGCGTTACGACGACAGCACCGTAAACGTTGGCTACACCCATATGGGCGGCGTCATCGGTGTTCTGGTTGGCCTGGAAGTCTCTGACAACCTGAAGGGCAACCCGGTTGTCACTGAACTGGGCAAGGACATCGGCATGCAGGCTG
>CALYTA010000038.1 GCA_945486175.1 uncultured Clostridia bacterium
AAACCCCCCGTGAGCACGCCCCCCGGGTTTTTCTATAGCTGTAAGAAGTTACGTGTCCCGCCGGAATATGTGGAGAATCACGAGGACACCGATCAGAACGATGGAACCGATCAGTACATAGGTGAGCCGCATGTCATCAAAGTCGATATGGGCACCGCCGGACGGACTAACCGAAATTTTGTACTGTTCGGTGATGTCCGTCCCGTTTTCGTCGAGAAATGTAACTTTAGAAGATGGAGTCAGCCATGTGTTTTCCGGATCACCCGAAAGACCGAAGTCTTTGAGCAGTTCTTCGTTGCTCCAGACAATCAGGAAATCGCTGTCAGGAACGGAATATGTCTTTTCGACAAATCCATTTTCACCGGTAATCGGGTTCTCATAGCTATAGCGGAAATGGAAAGCAGCGATGTCCCCGCAGTTAAATCCGGAGAATACGATAAAATTCAAATTCTGACTGCCGGTATAGGTATTGTCAGAAACCTCCCGAATATAGGATATCTCGTCAAACATGACACCTGCGGAATAGGGGAAGGAGGAATACGCACAGGAAAGAATGCGGTATTTTCCGTTGATTCCCCGTAGCAGCTGCATGATACCGTGGCTGTTGCTGCTGTTGTCCGCGGCGAACGCAATATAGAGAAAATCGTCCTTTTCCAGATAGGCTGTTACATGGATGGGCGAACCCTCTTTGATCGCATATTCGCTGAGCCTTTCGTCGCAGGCGACGTCTTCAACAGCTGCCATCCGCCCGGACTCGGTATTTGCATAATGAAATCTGGAATCGTACAGCATCCATGCGCACAGTATGGTGACAAGCGCTGCCAGTACCGCCGCCAGCAGGCGGGTGCGCTGTACCTTTTTCAGAAACCGCAGCGATTTCTTCGGTACGGGTTCGGCGGGAATCTGTGTGCGCATGTCGTGCTCCAGCTGTTTGCATGCCGCGCATTCATCCAGATGGGCGGCGACCTGTTCAGTGGTCTCCGGTTCGGTCAGCCCTTCAATATAAGAGGGCAGAAGGTCGCGGACAATGCAGCAGTCCAGTTTATTCGCTTTCATTGGAAACACCTCCCATGATTTTTACCAGCTGTTCTTTGCCACGATAGAACCGCACACGCGCCCACGTTTCCGTGTGCCGCAGGATATCCCCAATCTCGCGGAACGAAAACCCGCCCGTCAGCCGCAGATACAGGACTTCCCGCGTCTCCGGCGGGAGCTGCTGCATGGCGCGGTACAGATTCAGCCGTTCGTCGCGCTGCTGGACCTCGGCAGCCGGATCATCCGGTGCTGCCAGCGTGGACAGATGGTCTTCATCCAGCTCCGCTGTGCGTTTTCGCCGCTCCAGCTCGCGGTACCACTGCCGTTTTGCGATGGCGCACAGCCAGACCTGCGGGGTACAGTCGCCGCGGAATGTGTGCATGCTTTTCATTGCCTGGTAAAAGGTCTCCTGCGTTAGTTCTTCTGCGGTGTCCGCATCGTGCGTCAGCGCATACAGGTAGCGGTAGACCTGCTGTGCATGCTGTTCATATAAATCCCCGCCGTGTGCCATACCGCTCACCCCCTTCTTTTCAGTGGTTTGTTTTTCTGTCTTTACCTGTTAGTTCGTTTTCGTGCAAATTCGTTACACGGAAACAGGAAAAATTTTCAAAAAAACAGGCTGTCCGATGAGGGACAGCCTGTGCCGGGAAATCATTTGCAGTTTTTCGGCTGCGCCGCTTTGCCGTTGTATTTCTGCGTGGCAGAGGGGACGCCGTTTTCAATCAGTTCGGACACTGCGAGCACGGCGCGGTTCACCGCGTCATTCATGTCGGGCAGCTCGTCCTCTTTGATGTTGGACAGCACCCAGTCCGCAAGGTCATAGTCGGGATGCGGCTTTGCGCCGATGCCGACCTTGATACGCGGGAACTGGTCGGAGCCGAGCTGTTCAATGATGCTCTTGACACCGTTCTGCCCGCCGGCAGAGCCCTTCGGGCGGATGCGCAGCGTGCCGACCGGAAGGGAAATATCGTCGAAAATCACCAGAATGTGCTCCGGCGGGATTTTGTAAAAATCCGCGGCAGCGCGCACCGCCTCGCCGGACAGATTCATAAAGGTCTGCGGCTTGACCAGCAGGACACGCTTCCCGCCGAGCACCGCTTCCCCTGTCAGCGCCTTGAATTTCGCGCGGTCACAGCGCACATTGTGCTTTGCACACAGTGCATCCATCACGCGGAAACCGGTGTTGTGGCGGGTGTTTTCATATTTCTTTCCGGGGTTGCCCAGCCCGACCACCAGCCATTCAACCGGCTGGGCGGGGGCTTTGGATTTCTTTTCCTGTTCGAGTTTTGCGAAAATATCAAAAATAGACATGGGTTGTGAATCAGCCTTCTGCGGAGAGGATAAAGTAGTAGACCGGCTGGCCGCCGTTGATGATGGTGATTTCCGCGTCCGGTGCCTCCTTGTGTGCCATCTTCTCGACGCGTGCCGCATCTTCTTCGGTCATATCCGCGCCGTAAATGATGTTGATGAACGAGCAGTCCCTGCGCGTCATCTCGCGGACGAGCTTCTTGACTGCGTCATCCAGCTTGCGGCTGTTGGCACACAGCTTGGATTCAAACAGAGAGAGGTATTCACCCTCGCGGATCTTCTTGCCGTCGAAATCGGAATTGCGTGCGGCATAGGTGACCTGTCCGGAACGGACATTTGCCGCCGCATCCAGCATCGCCTCGCGGTTTTCATCCAGCTCGGCACATTCGTCGAACGAAAGCATCGCGGAAATGCCCTGCGGGATGTTCCTGGTCGGGATAATGACAACCGTCTTGCTCTCACACAGCGGAACCGCCTGCTCCGCCGCCATAATAATGTTCTTGTTGTTCGGCAGGACGAAGACGATTTCTGCCGGAACGGCGTCAATGGCATGCAGGATGTCGTCGGTCGACGGGTTCATCGTCTGGCCGCCCTGTACCATCTCGTCTACGCCGAGGTCTTTGAATACGCTGACCAGTCCGTCGCCTGCGGCAACCGAGACAAAGCCATATTTCTTTTCCGGCTCGGCGATTTTGCGCTCTTTGCTCTCCAGACCGGCAGCTTCCTCGACAATTTTCGCGGAGTGCTGCTGGCGCATGTTCTCAATCTTGACGGTGAGCAGCTGGCCGAACTTCAGGCCTGCTTCCAACGCCTCGTTCGGGCGGTCCGTGTGTACATGAACCTTGATGATATCATCGTCATCGACAACAACAAGGCTGTCGCCGATGCCGTCGAGGAACGAACGCAGGCGCTGTACATTGCGCGACTTGTCGCGGCGCTCTGCGATAAATTCGGTGCAATAGGTAAACGTGATATCCTCGTCCTTGATGTCCGAGAATGTCGCGCCGGTCTTTGCCTGCTCCGGCTCAGCGGCAATCTTGCGCTCCCTGTGGATGCCGTTGTAGGCGTCATACATGCCCTCAAGGATGGTGAGGAAGCCGAAGCCGCCTGCATCGACGACGCCTGCCTTTTCCAGAACCGGGTTCTGATGGGTGGTCTCCGCCAGAGCCTCATGGCCCTTGTCGATGGCAGCGCGCAGAACCTCGCCGCAGTCGATATCCGGGTTGGACTGGCACAGCTCAAGCACATGCTGTGCTGCGACGCGGGAAACGGTCAGAATGGTGCCTTCCGCCGGCTTCATGACCGCCTTATAGGCCGCCTGTACGCCTTCATGCAGGGCGAGTGCAAGATCCTGGCCCTTGGCAGTCTTGCACTTTTTCAGCTGCTTGGACATGCCGCGGAACAGCAGCGACAGAATGACGCCGGAATTGCCGCGCGCGCCGCGCAGCAGTGCCGATGCCGCCGCAGCACTTGCTGCCGGAAGGTCAGGCTCGCCCAGCTTGGACACTTCGGTTTTCGCCGACGCCATGGTCAGCGACATATTCGTTCCGGTATCACCGTCCGGAACCGGGAATACGTTCAGTTCATTTGCTTCTTCTTTTTTCTCTTCAATGGACAGTGCGCCCTCGATGACCATAGCGCAGAATAGCTGTCCGTCAATCAGTTTCGACAATGAAATTGCCTCCTTTACATGCTGGCACGCTGATGCGTGCGTTCATGGACAGCTTACTCAGTCCGCCCGAATGGCATCGACATAGACGTCGACGTTTTTGACATCAATACCGGTCATTTTCTCGACATTATAGCGAACCTCGCTGATAATGGAACGGCAGACCGTTGCAATGTTGACACCGTGCTCCACAGCGAGATGCAGGTCAATGTTGACACCGCCGTCTTCTGCCTCGGTAATGCGCACACCGCGCGACATGTTTTCACGGCGCAGCAGATGTGCAATGCCATCAGAGACAGAGCGGATGGTCATGCCTTTGACGCCGAAGCAGCTCATCGCCGCATAGCCCGCGATATCCGCCAGCACTTCCGGCGCGATATTGATAAATCCGAGATCGGCTTTGATCGTCATCACAATTCCTCCTCTATACGAATGGAATCCAATTTCCTGATTGGGATGGTTTACAGAATAATTCATTCTTATTTTATAATATTTTTGCAGTTGCGACAAGAGGATTTTACGATTGCCCGGCATGAAGTTAGCGTTATCCGGCATATAAAATGGAAGTGTCCGGTAATGGTATTTCTGTCCGACGGAAAAAACAAACATTTGTTTGCTTTTTTGCGTGAAATTCGGTAAAATAAAAGTATTCAGGAATGACGGATGGGAAAGGATGGGGCATCATGCGGCCGATTTCCGAAAAACAGAAACAGATTTTGACTTTTATCCGCGACTATACCGCCGAACAGGGCTACCCGCCATCCGTGCGGGAAATTGCGGCGGCGGTCGGGCTGCGCTCACCGTCGTCGGTGCATGCGCACCTAAAGCATCTGCGCGAGCTGGGATATCTGGAGAAGGATGACCACAAGACGCGCGCCATCACGCTGGCGGGCAGCGGTGCACCGGGCGGCGATGCCGTGCCGATTCTCGGACGCGTCACTGCGGGCATGCCGATCCTCGCCGTCGAGGAGGCGGAGGGTGTGCTGCATGTCGATCTGGACGGCAGGCACGGTGACTTTTTTGCCTTGCGCATCCAGGGGGATTCTATGATCGGCGCAGGGATTCTCGATGGAGATTATATTGTGGTGCGCAGCCAGAATTATGCGCAGCGCGGACAGATTGTCGTGGCAATCATAGAAGATGAAGCGACCTGCAAGCGGCTGGAGAAGGAAGATGGGCATATCTGGCTCATGCCGGAAAACCCGGCATATCATCCGATTCCAGGCGACCATGCCCACATTCTGGGTGTCGTCGCCAAGGTCGTGCGCAGTTATCCGATATGAATTTACAGGACAATGTGCGCTTTGTGCGCGGCATCGGGCCGAAAAAGGCGGAGCTGCTCGGCAGGCTCGGCATTGTGACGCTGGAGGATGCGGTGCAGTGCTATCCGAGGGGCTATGAGGACCGCACCCATATCACCTCTATCCGGCACCTGCTGGACGGGGAAAAGCAGTGTGTGCACGCTGTCGTGGGAACACCGCCCCAAACCGCACACATCCGCCGCGGCATGGATGTGACGCGCTGCACGGTGTATGACGAGAGCGGCGCGCTGACGCTGCGGTTTTTCAACAACAAATATGCGGCTGCTGCGCTGGAAACCGGAAAAGAATACGCCTTTTACGGCAAGGTACAGGCGGAGGGCCGCGTGTTTGTCATGCTGTCGCCGGAATTTGAGCCGGTGGGCGCGGATGACCGCACCGGACGGGTGCTTCCGGTCTATCCGCTGACGGCGGGACTGTACCAGCGCGACCTGTACCGTGTGACCGATGCGGCGCTTGCCGCCGTGCCGGACAATCTGCCGGATTTTCTGCCGGAGGCCATCCGGGAACAGCAGGGCTTTGCGCCCATCCGCGATGCACTCGCCGGCATCCACCGCCCACAGGATATGCAGCAGGCACAGCAGGCGCGCCGCCGCATGGTATTTGAAGAATTTTTCCTGCTGTCGTGCGGAATGGGGTTTCTGCGCGCGCGGCGGTCAGGCAAAAGCGGCGCACAGCTGCGTGATCTGAGCCTGAATGCCTTCTACCGCGCGCTGCCGTTTTCACTGACCGGGGCGCAGATGCGCGCCATCGAGGCGTGCACGCTGGACATCGCCGCAGGGCGGCCGCTCAGCCGCCTGATTCAGGGCGATGTCGGCTCGGGCAAGACAATGGTCGCGGCGGCGCTGTGTTATCTCGCCGCGAAAAACGGGCGGCAGGCGGTCATGATGGCGCCGACCGAGCTGCTCGCACAACAGCATATGCAGACACTGGAGCCGCTGCTGCAAAAGCTCGGCGTTTCGTGCGGTCTGCTGGTCGGCTCGATGGGGGCCAGGCAGAAACGGGAAACGATACAGGCGATTGAAACAGGGGGAGTTTCCGTCGTCATCGGCACGCACGCCGTGCTGAGCGATACCGTACAGTTCCACGACCTCGCGGTAGCAGTGGTGGACGAACAGCACCGTTTCGGTGTCAACCAGCGCGCGACGCTGACGGCGAAGGGCGAAAATGTCCACCTGCTCGTCATGTCCGCGACACCGATTCCGCGCACGCTTGCGCTGCTCATTTATGGCGATCTGGATGTGTCCGTCATCGATGAGCTGCCGCCCGGACGGCAGAAAATCAAGACATATGCCGTTGGGGAAAATATGCGCCAGCGGATTGACAATTTTATTGACAGGCAGTGCGCTGAGGGCGGACAGGTCTATGTCGTCTGCCCGCTGGTCGGTGACGGCGAGAGCGGGCGCACCAGTGCGGAGAGCACAGCGGAGCGTCTGGCGGGCGTGCTGCCGCACCGCCGCATCGCACTTGTGCATGGGCGCACCAAAGCGGCGGAAAAAGAACAGATTATGGCGGGCTTTGCCGCAGGGAACATTGACATTCTCGTTTCCACGACGGTCATTGAGGTCGGCGTAAATGTGCCGAATGCGACGCTGATGGTTGTAGAGGACGGCGACTGCTTTGGTTTATCCCAGCTGCACCAGCTGCGCGGACGCGTGGGGCGCGGCAAGCGGCAGTCATATTGCGTGTTTTACGGCGCAGACCGCGGCGCGGATGCGCGCGAACGGCTCAAAACGCTCGTACACACAAACGATGGCTTTGTCATCGCACAGAAGGATCTGGAGATGCGCGGTGCGGGCGACTTTTTCGGCACGCGGCAGCACGGCCTGCCGCCGATGAAGCTGGCAGACCTCGCGGGGGATACGCGTGTGCTGGAACAGGCGCGGCGCGCAGCGGATGCGCTTCTGGCAGATGACCCGGAGCTGGAGCATGAGCCGATGCTGCGGGCGCGGGTGGAAAAGCTGTTCGCGCAGTACGGAGAAGGGAGCTTTAACTGAAAACAGGACTGTACAAATAGCAGAAAATCATCATAAAACAGAAAATAATCCGAAGCCCGGTGTCGGGGGACAAAGGGCTTCGGATATCACAGAAAGAATGCCGGGGGACTCGGACGGGGGATTGATCCGGGAAGTGGCATTGGTCAATATATGTCTGGATGAAATTTGTTATTTTTAGCGAAATATCCGCTAAAACCAAAAAGAGGATATTTCACTTAATTATAATAATTCCATCATCT
>CALYTA010000039.1 GCA_945486175.1 uncultured Clostridia bacterium
ACGGAGTTGAACGAGGACAGGATTGCGCCGAACATAACGGCTGCGAAGAAGCCCATGAGCGGAGCCGGGATGACCTGAGATACCAGCTGCGGATATGCTTCGTCCATCATGGTTACCTGGTCGCCCTGCAGCTCGAACAGTGCAAAGGCAATGACGCCCGGCAGAGCCAGATACATGAAGCCGATGATCTTCAGGAATGCGCAGTACAGTGCGCCCTTCTGAGCTTCCTTCAGGTTTTCAGCAGCGAGTACGCGCTGGATGAACGACTGATGGGTGCACCAGGACTGGAGTCCGAGGAACAGCAGGCCGGTGAATACGGTCGGCCACGGAACTTCCGGTGCGGATGCGGTTGCAGAACCGATGGAGTTCAGCTTTTCCGGATAGTTCTGCATGAGGTATTTGAAGCCGTCGACAATGGCAAGGCCGTCAGAACCGGCTGCATGGCCCAGTGCGTTCAGTGCGAAGAACGGAATCATAAAGCCGCCGATCAGCAGGCCGACGCCGTTTACGGTATCCGATACGGCAACTGCCTTCAGGCCGCCGAAAATCGCATAAATCGAACCGACAACGCTGATGACAATGCAGAGGATAACAACTGCCTGGAATTTGGTGATGCCGAACAGGGAGGAAACACCGAAGATGTTTTCAAATACGAGAGAACCGGAATACAGAATAACCGGAATCTGTACAACGAGGTACAGGATGATGTACGCGATGCTGAACCACAGCTTGGTGCTGCGGCCGAAGCGCATGCCGATCAGCTGCGGGATCGTGGTGATGCCGCTCTTCAGGTAGCGCGGTGCCGCGTACAGTGCCAGGATGATGCAGCACGGAGCTGCAACGATTTCAAATGCCATCGGGCTCATGCCGACCAGCCAGGTCTGGCCATTTGTACCAACCAGCTGCTCTGCCGACAGGTTTGTCAGCAGCAAGGATCCTGCAATTACGAAGCCCGGAAGGCCACGGCCTGCCAGAAAATAGCCGTCAGCTGTTGTCTGGTCATCACCCGAAGTTTTCAGGTAAGAGATGACTGCAACCAGAATGGTGAAGCCGACGAATGTGATTAACGTCCAAAGCATAAATTCTCACTCTTCCTTCTTTTTATCTCTTTTTGCGTTTCTTTTACAACGATTTGACACATGTGGTGCGAAGATATATTTGAAATATATCTTTATGCAATTCCACTGCGCCTTCCGCTCTCTCCTCCTTGCATGCCTATTATAACAATGGAGACCTGTCTGGACAATGTCCGCGGGTGTCACATAATTGCTCGGATTTGCTTTGTAAATAAAGTGTGAAATGTGAAAAAAATCACACAGCAAAATCGCGCAATAAAATAGCAAAAATGGCGTGCTGGGCGAGTGGAAAACAGAAGGAAAAGTGTGTTTTGGGGACAAAAGAAAAACGCCGCCCGGTATCGGACAGCGCTTTTTGAAGAAAGGGAATGTTACTTCACTGTACAGTAGGTGCCGCAAATGATTCCGCGAACTTTTCCGCGCAGCGGCAGGCCGGTAAACGGCGTATTGCTCGATTTTGATTTATATTCGGTGTAGACCGCTTCGGCGTTCCAGTCCGCGACCATCAGCTCGGCGCGGTTGCCTTCTGCGACCGCCTTGTCGGTCAGGCCATAGAATTGTGCGGGATTCTGGCTCATCGCGCGCATCAGCTGCATCGGCGTGACGCGGCCGGTCTGCACAAGTGCGGAATTGCAGACGGAGAATGCCGTTTCCAGACCGGTAATGCCGGACATCGACTGTGCGAACGGGCGGTTTTTCTGTTCTGCCGTGTGCGGCGCGTGGTCGGTGGCGATCATGTCAATCGTGCCGTCCACCAGTCCGGCAATCAGCGCCTGACGGTCGGACTCGGTGCGCAGCGGCGGATTCATGCGCGCATTGACGCCGAAGGTGAGCACGTCATCTTCCGTCATGCCGAGGTGGTGCGGCGTGGCTTCCGCATGGATGTCCGCACCGCGCGCCTTGCCGTCGCGGATGAGCGCAACCGAGCGGCCGGAGCTGATGTGCTGGAATGCGACGCGTGCGCCGGTCTGGAGGGCGAGTTCAATGTCGCGTGCGATCATGGCCTCCTCCGAGGCGCGCATGGCGCCCAGTACGCCGAATTTTTTTGCGGCCTCACTGCCGTAGTTGACGCCGGGGGAGAGGACAAAGGCGGGGTCTTCCTCGTGGAATGACAGCGGCACGCCGAGCGCCTTGGCGCGCTGCATTGCCTCCAGGCACAGCCTTCCGCTGGTCAGGTTGACGCCGTCATCTGTGAAGCCGGGTGCGCCTGCGGCGTGCAGTGCTTCAAAGTCGGTCAGTTCCTTGCCGCCGAGCCCGCGCGTGATGGCACAGGCCTGCAGGATATTGATGGGTTCCTTTGCGGCCTTGTCCTGTACATATTCCAGTGTGGACAGGCTGTCGCAGGTCGGGCGCGTGTTTGCCATGCAGACCACAGTGGTATAGCCGCCTGCGGCAGCGGCAGCAGCGCCGGTGTGGATGTCTTCCTTTTCCGTCTGGCCGGGGTCGCGGAAATGGACATGGACGTCCACCAGTCCGGGTGATACCGTGCAGCCGGATGCATCGATGACCTGCACGCCGGGAAAGGCATCGATATGCGGCGCGATGCGGTGAATGATACCGTCATCGCCGATCAGGATGTCAGACGGGGCATTCGTATCGGTATATGGGTCGAGCAGGGTTCCGTTTTGAATGAGCAGCATGGCAAATCCTCCTTTTACAAGTCGCTGGTTTTGCGTTTTGTTTTAGGGTTTATGTATTTATAGTATAGCATAGAACGGGATTACATAGTATGGTCGAATACGATGACGGGATTGAAGCGCGGGTCAATGGCGTGCAGCTCAGTGCGGATGCGGGTGCGCAGCTCCTCCGGCACGAAATCACGGTCGACAACGACATCGAAAATCAGGTTGATCTGATGTTCTCCGTCAACCATGCGGAAATCATGCATGGACAGGGTGGGATCGATGGCGTGCAGCACCTGTTCGGTCTGGGAGCGCACGGTCTGTACGCGTTCATTGTTGATTTCAATCGGGTCCATATGGATGACGAGGAAAACATTCAGGGATTTGAGTGCCTGCTGTTCGATGGCATCGATGGTTTCATGGATGGCGATCATATCGCCGTCTGACGGTACCTCAGCGTGTACGGATGCGAACCAGCGGCCTGCGCCGTAATTATGGGCGATGAGGTCATGGATGCCGAGGACATCGTCATAGGATGTCACAAGCTCATGGATTTCCTGCACGAGCTCCGGGTCAGCCTTTTCGCCGATAAGCGGGGAAAGGGCATCCTTTGCCAGGCCATAGCCCGCGTACAGGATGAAGGCAGCGACAACGATACCGACATAGCCGTCAACCGGCAGCGTCGTGAAGCGGGATGCGATCATGCCGAGTACAACGACGCCGGTGGTGATGACATCATTCAGGCTGTCCTGCATGGCTGCCATGAGCACAGGGGAATCAATGGCTTTGCCGATGCGGCGGTTAAACAGGCCGAGCCACAGCTTCACGAGCATGGACACGACGAGCAGAAGGATGCTGCTCCACGAGAACAGGACGGCAGACGGATGCAGGATGCGTTCTGCCGAGCTTTTGACGAACTGGAAGCCGACGAAGATAATCAGCATGGAAACGAACAGGCCTGCGATGTATTCCGTGCGGCCATAGCCGAACGGATGCTCCTTATCCGGCTCCTTGCCGGACAGATGGAAGCTGATGAGCGAGATGACGGAAGACAATGCATCTGTCAGGTTGTTGACGGCGTCCGCCATGACGGAAATGCTGTGCGTCACGATGCCTGCCAGCAGCTTGACAAGGCACAGCAATACGTTTGCGGTGATGCCGACAATGCCTGCGAGCTGGCCGTAACGCAGGCGGATGGTCTGTTCCGAAGCGCGGTCAGCGCCGGGAACAAACAGCCGGATCAGTAAATGAGTCAAAACAAAAAACCTCCTCTTCCGCTTTTCTTTGCGGAAAGAAAAGCCGGGCAAAAGAAACGTCCCGCTTTTCTTTGCGGAAAGAAAAGCTTGGCAAAAGAAACGTCTGGTGCGCTCCCGCGCACGGCGAACAGCCGGACGGACGGTCCGGCTGTTTGCCCCCTCTGAAGTCAGGTTGGGAAATCAGCTGGGATGTGCCGGGTGGCTACAAAACACTATAATACCACAAAATTCCTGTGATTGTACACTGTGCGAGGAAAATAAGCGGAATGCCGATCATGAAACGTTTGTGGCGGGTTTTGTGGTGGATGATGCGCATGGTCAGATAGACGCCGGGGCATGCGCCGAGGAGGCACAGGGCAAACAGCGTGCGCTCAGATACGCGCCATGCCCCGCGGCGGGCAGCGGATTTGTCGTGTACGGTCACGGCAATGCCCGCAACATTTATTGCAATGAACCAGATATACAGCATAAAGGCCTCCTGATGGTGAAAAAATCGGTAAAATTTGCCGTTGCGGTTGTTATTTCAGGTCGAATCGTGTATAGTAAAAACGTATGCTTTTCAATGCACCGAAAGAAGAATACAAATAATGAGAGATTAAGGTGGGAAAACAAAAAATGGGTAAGAAAATCATCGCGTGCCTGCTTGCCGTTTTCATGCTGTGCGGCAGTGTGAGCGCGCTGGCGGCACCTCCGAAGCTGGAGTCCCCGTCTGCGTGCCTGATGGACGCGGAAACCGGTCAGATTCTATATGAACTGGATGCGCAGACCGAACGCCCGATGGCCTCCATCACAAAGACCATGACTGCGCTGCTGATTATGGAAAACGGCGATCTGAGCGCATCGACTGTGGCGACAGCAGAGGCAATCAATTCTGTGGAACTTGATTCCACCCGCGTCGGCTTTGAACCGAACGAACAGCTGACCGTGGATGAGCTGATGTACTGCATGCTGGTGTATTCCGCCAACGATGCAGCGAATATCCTTGCCTGCTATCTCGACGGGAATGTGCAGGCCTTTGTGGACAGAATGAATGCCAAAGCACAGGAGCTGGGCTGTACGCATACCCATTTTGCCAATCCGAATGGACTGGATGCCGATGGGCATTATTCCTGTGCAGAGGATATGGCGCGTATCACATATGCCGCCAATCAGTATCCGGAATTTGCAAAGTATTCCGGTACGGTGTACTATGAGCTTCCCGCGGACAACATTATTTCAGCCGGCTGGCAGATCTGGACCAAGGTCGATATGCTCCAGAAGGACAGTCCGACATATGATGCGCGCATTTATGCGGCGAAAACCGGCTGGACGACCAATGCGCACAACACCTTTGTCGCCTGCGGCAGGTCGGATCAGGCCGATCTCATCGTCAGTGTGCTCGGCTGTCCGGTAAAGAACGGGATTTTTACCGATACGGCTGCACTGCTCAATTACGGCGAGCAGGCATATCAGAAGCTCACAGTGACGGTGGATGACTATAAAAAGGCGGCAAAGAAAGCCGCGAAAAAAGCGGATTGTAAGCTGGACACCAATGCGCTGGCTGATTTCACGCTGCGCCTGCCGGCAGGCATGGATGCGGATGACCTGGAGTATACGTGTGAGACCACGGAGACAGGTGCACAGCTCGCCGTCACGATTGCGGAGGGCAGCCGGAAGGAATATGCCGCCGTGACCGGTATGGATGGCACACAGCCGCTGCTGCGCGTGCCGCTGACGCTGAAAAATGCGGAGCCGGAGACCACCGGGTCTGCGGTGGGCAGTGCGGAGGACAGTGCGGAGCCGCAGATCGGCGTGATGGAGCTCATGCACGGTGCGGAGACCATTGCTGTCGTTGTTGCCGGCGCAGTGGTGCTCATGCTGGTGCTGCTGTTGCTGCTCGGGCTGTACCGCCGCATACGCAGGAAAAAATAAAAAGACAGGCGGGAAAAGCCGGATGGCTCCCGCCTTGTGCCTCCCCGAATTGGGGAGGCGTTTTTTTATGTGTGATTATTCGGAGACTTCGATGTCGCCGTATTTGCCGCGGATCAGGCCCAGCAGCGCATCCGGCTCCAGCTCGACCTGAAAGCCGATTTTGCCGCCGGAGACAATCACGGTATCCAGTGCGCGCGCCGATTCGCTCAGCACAGTGGGGAATTGCTTTTTCATGCCGATGGGGCTGCATCCGCCCCGGATATAGCCGGTCAGCTTGTTGATATCCTTTACATGGATCATCTGAACGGATTTTTCGCCCACAGCTTTGGCGGCTTTCTTGAGATCGAGCTCGGCGGCAACCGGGATGACGAACACATAATGCCCGCCGGATTTGCCGGCTGTCACCAGCGTCTTATAAACATGCTCGAGCGGCTGTCCCATCTTCGTGGCGACCGAAATGCCGTCGACATGCTCGCCGTCGGTCTCATAGGAATAGTGCTTGTAGGGGATTTTCGCGCGGTCGAGCATGCGCATTGCATTGGTTTTGATTTCTGCCATAATACAGACCTCCTGATGTTGCTTGCACCCAATATTATACACCAAAACGCGGCGTTGTACCAGACGGGCGGTTGTCTGCGGAAATCAGACCGGAGCCTGCGGGAGCCTGCACGCATACTGCACGCGGCGCACGCTGGAAAGTGCACGCATACATATTGCGGGCACGTGCACGCAAATGTACAAATTGCTGTGTGCACGCGCCCGCATTTTGGTTGTTTTGCGAATTTCATTTTTGAGCAATCGTGGTATACTGATTACAACAGGAAAGGAACCAGACAACTGGGGAACGATATCATACAATTGAGGATAGGTGGTACAGGCTGGGAGGGAAACAGGTCTGTACGAGTGGGAGGTTTTGAAATGAAACGAATGTCGTCGTCGCTTCGCGCGAAGGAAGAGTTCATGACACTGTGCCGGGAGGGCGTGTTCCAGGCCGGAGACCGCCTGCCGTCTGAGATGAAGATGGCGGAGCGCTTTGGCGTCAGCCGCGAGACCTGGCGTGCTTCACTCGAGCTGCTGCGCCGCGAGGGCGTCATTTATTCCAAGCACGGCGTCGGTACATTCCTGATGGAGGTTTCCGCAAAGAATGAAAACGACCTGACCCGCCTGTGCTCCGTCAGCGACATGATCCGTCAGGCGGGCATCACCGAGGGACAGAGCTCCTATACCACCGGGCTGACCATTCCGAGCCGTGACATTGCCTCTGCGCTGGGGGTCAAGCCGGGCGTGAATGTGTTCTATATCAACCGCACACGTTACACCAAGACCGGCATGCCGATCTGTGCCAGCATGCATTATATGCCGGTTTATCTGGCGGATGAGCTCGATCCCATGCACATGCCGGATTCGCTGTTTTCCTATTTTGAGCGCCGCAAGGGCATTTTTGTCAGCCGCTCCACCTCGAATCTGATTATCCCGAAGCCGGGCGATCCGCTGGCTGTACAGGTGCGCGGTGACCGCGATGTACAGATTCTCGGCCTGGTACAGCAGCACTTCGATTCGCGCGGCAATCCGGTGCTGTTTACGGTGGATTATCTGGACAGCGAGATGTTTCATTTCTCCGTTACGAGAATCCGCGAAAAATAAATAACCGATCTGCCATGATTTTGCAGACAAAGGGGCAGCCGGATTTCTCCGGCT
>CALYTA010000040.1 GCA_945486175.1 uncultured Clostridia bacterium
GTGCCGATGCGGCCGATATAGATGCGGTCGACGATGTTATACAGCACATTGACCAGCTGTGCCAGCGTCATTGGCACTGCGAGACGGATGATATTGGATGAAACACTTCCTTTTGAGAAGTCTGTTTCCGATTGCATGTTCATGATAAAAACACAGGCTTTCTGTCGAGATCGTATTGCTATTATAGCACTGCCGGATGCGGCGTGCAAAGAGAAGAAATGGCATCGCGGCCTGTCGAAATGGAATAGGAGAAAAAAGCACAAAACCGGTGCGGAAAAAATGGGCATCTTTGACGGGAATTGAGAAGTTTTTTTATGTAGCAAAAAAATGGGGAAATGCAATTGACTTTTGTCCAAAACTGGAATATTCTTTCAGTTGGTTCGTTCAATTTACGTTCACAAAAGGGAATTGCGGAGGTACAAAATGGAACAAAAGGAGTCGTTTTTCCGTTCAATCGGAAAGGACAACCGGTATATTGTCGGAAACCTGTTTTATGCCTATTTCGCGCAGGGCTTTGCGCTGATTATGCTGGGCGCGATCCTGCCGGTGCTCAAGGCGGATTATGCGCTCGACTATCAGGTCGGCGGCATGCTGCTGTCCGTGCAGTCGGTTGGCTATGCCATTGCCGGTCTGGGTGCGGGCTTTCTGCCGCTGTATTTCGGCCTGAAAAATTCATTCATTTTGCTGACATCCGGCGTCGCCATCGGCATGGGTATGCTGCTGGTCGGCGGCAATCCGGTCTGGCTGCTGATTGCGATGGCGCTTATCGGCATCAGCAAGGGTGCAGTCACCAACTACAACAACCAGATCATGAGTGATCTGGCACGCGGCAATGCCGGCCCGCTCAACATGCTACATGCATTTTTTGCCATCGGCGCCTGCATTGCGCCGTTTGCCGTGCTGCTCTGCTCGAAGGTGGATGCTTCCGGCTGGCGTCTGGCGGCGGCGATTGCGACTGTGGCCGCAGTGCTCGGCCTGCTCGCCATGTCGCGCATGAAGCTGGACAACACCCGCGCCTGCGGCGGCGAGGAGAAAAAAACCGCTGTTTCCTTTGGTTTCTTTAAGGAAAAGATTTTCTGGGTCACCATGCTGATTGTCTTTTTCTATCAGTGCATTGAGGCGTCCATGATGGGCTGGCTGACGTCGTTTTTCGTCGATTCGGGCGTCATGACCAACGATTTCGCGCAGGTTGTCACCTCCGCGCTGTGGATTGCGCTGCTGGTCGGCCGGTTCAGCTGCTCCGGCCTTGCGATGCGCTTCCGTCCGTATCAGATGATTCTGGTCATGGCGGCAGGACAGCTCGGCTTCCTGTATCTGCTGATTCAAAGCCACAGCTTTGGGATGATGATGGTTGCAACCATCGGCCTTGGCCTCAGCATGTCCGGCATGTACGGTACCTCGGTGTCCAATGCGGGCAACCTGTTCGCACGCTATCCGGTCTGCATGGGCTTCTTTGTTCTGCTGACCAGCATGGGTGCGGTTGTCGCGCCGTCTGCCGTCGGCATGGTGGCAAATATCGCAGGCATGCGCAGCGGCCTTGCCGTGCTGCTGATTGCAGCAGCCGCACTGATTGTCATGGCAGTGTACAATGCGGTGATGGTCTGCGGCCGTGCAGTCAGAAAGCGTGCCGTGAAGCATCACGCATAACAGATTTGGTTGAGAAAAAACGGAAACACCCGCGATTCTTCGTGAATCGCGGGTGCTTTTTATGCATTTGAGAGGAGATGCAGTCAGTCTTCTCCGAAGTGGATGGTTGTATCCTCGGTATCCTGCATCTGCAGGCGCAGGCTGAGCGGCATCGTCCAGCTGTTGTGATCGGTGTGCAGCAGTTCTTCCGCACGTTCGGAGAGCGGTTCGCCGAGATAGCGGTCATACAGCACCTTGATCTCCGGATTTTCATGCGAATAGCGCAGCGGGCTGAGGCGGTCGAGCTTATAGAGCAGTTCGCCGCGGGTTTCCGCCTGCTCGGTCTGCTCGAACGGAATCGGCTGTCCGCCGCCGCCGACACAGCCGCCCGGACATGCCATGATTTCCACGAAATCATAGTGTGCCTGTCCGGCGAGAATGGCTTCGATCAGACGGCGCGCATTGGCAAGGCCGCTGGCAACCGCACAGCGGACGACTGTGCCGTTCATGTCAAACTCCGCTTCACGCCAGCCCTCCTGTCCGCGGACTGCGCGGAAGGCATCAGGTGCCGGGTTCGTGCCGACAACAGAATAATAAGCGGTGCGCAGGGCAGCTTCCATAACGCCGCCGGTTGCGCCGAAGATGACGCCGGCACCCGAACCGACACCGAGCGGGGAATCGAATTCCGCTTCGGGCAGGCTGGAAACATTGATATTTTCCGAACGGATCAGGCGGTCCATTTCGCGCGTCGTGAGCGCGATGTCCACATCCTGAATGCTGTCGGTCTGCCTGACATACATGTGCCCGTTCTTTTCCGCCTTCTTGGCGAGGCACGGCATGATGGAAACACAGCAGATTTTCTCCGGCGGGACGCCGATCTGCTCGGCAAAATAACTCTTCGTGACCGCGCCGAACATCTGCTGCGGGCTCTTCGCCGTAGACAGATAAGGCACAAGCTGCGGGTACTGCGATTTGAGGAAGCGCACCCAGCCCGGGCAGCAGGAGGTGAACATCGGATAGTCCTTGAATTCTCCAGAGGTGAAGCGCTTGAGGAATTCGGATGCTTCCTCCATGATGGTCAGGTCAGCGGAGAACGAGGTGTCGAAGATATAATCAAAGCCCATCGACCGCAGTGCGGCAGCAAGGCGGCGCACCGTTGCCAGCTCGCGCGGCAGGCCGAGCGATTCGCCCCAGGCGGCACGAACTGCCGGTGCGATCTGGACAACCGTGATCTTGTCCGGATCTGCCAGCGCGTCGAGCACTTCAATCGTGTCGTCGCGCTCACGCAGTGCGCCGACCGGGCAGTGCGTGATGCACTGCCCGCACAGGGCACAGTCCGCTTCCTTGATGCGGCGGTTATAGGTGACGTCGATGGTGGCACGGCTTCCCGAACCGGTCATTTCCCAGATGCCGAGCGACTGGATCTTTTCACAGTACTGCACGCAGCGCATGCACTTGATGCACTTTTTTGGGTCGCGGAACAGCGGGAAGGTGGTCGTCCACAGTCCCTTCGGCAGATCCTGCGGGTATGGATTGCGCAGAATGCCGAGATCATTGGCTACATGCTGTAATTTGCAGTTGCCCGAGCGCACGCAGGTGGCACAGGTGCTGTCATGCTGCGACAGCAGCAGCTCGACATTGATGCGGCGCGCCTGACGGGCACGCGGCGAATTGGTGTATACCACCATGCCCTCATAGACGAGGTTGTTGCACGAGGAGACAAGACGGCTTTCGCCCTCGACCTCGACGCAGCAGACGCGGCAGGCGCCGATTTCATTGATTTCCTTCAGATAACACAGGGAAGGAATTGTGATACCGGCCTTTGCAGCGGCTTCCATGATGGTCGTGCCCTCCGGCACGCGCACGGCAATGCCGTTGATTGTTACGTTTACCATTGTCTCATTCTTCCTCCTCTGAAGTTGCCGTAGCCATAATGGTCGCAGCGCAGGCAGCGGGATGCTTCCTGCAGAACCTCATCCTCAGTCATCGGTTCCTTGATGTCGTCAAAGTTGGCGACGCAGTCGCAGGCCGGACGGGTGCGCAGATTGACGCGGCCGCAGGCCGGCGCAGGAGACAACTGAGCCTCCGGGATGTCCTCAACCGCTGCATGGATGACATGGTTGTAGCCGAGGAAGTTGTCGATGTTGGCTGCGGCGACCTTGCCCGCAGCAATTGCACGGATAACAGTGGACGGGCCGGTGACGGCGTCACCACCTGCGAATACCTTCGGGCTGCCCTCTACGAAGCTGTCCGGCAGCGCGGAGATGCGGTCGCGGTTGGTCGCAACACCTGCGGCAGTGAATGCCTTGGAGTCGATACCCTGGCCGATGGCGACAATGACGATATCACAGGGAATAGCCTGTTCCGGCTTGTTTGCGGAGACCGGCTTCGGGCGTCCATCGCGTCCGACCGGGCCGATCTGCTGCGGCTGGGTGATGAGGGCAGTTACATGGCCTTCCTCATCGCGCTCGATGCGCACCGGAGCCTGCAGCGGCAGGATGGTTGCACCCTCGGCAGCTGCCTCTTCGATCTCCTCGGACAGCGCGGTCATATCGTCCACACGACGGCGGTAAACCGTTGTGACACTGGAGGCTCCCAGACGGAGTGCGGTGCGGGTGGCATCCATTGAGACATTGCCGCCGCCGATGACACAGACGCGCTTGCCCGTGAAGTCGGGCGGATTGCCCTCGCCGATGTCGCGCAGCATTTCGACAGCGGAAACAACGCCGATGCTGCTCTCACCCGGAATGCCGATTTTGCGGTCGATGTGTGCACCGATGCAGAGGAATACCGCATCGAATTCCTCTTCAATTTTGTGGAACGGGATATCGCGTCCGACGGAGATATCGGTATGTACCTCTACGCCTGTGCTGAGGATGACATCGATATCATTGTTCAGCATGTCCTCCGGCAGACGGTAGCGCGGGATGCCATAGCGCAGCATGCCGCCGAGCTGCGGGCGCTGTTCATAGACAACCGCATGATGGCCCATCAGCTGCAGATAGAACGCACAGGATAAGCCGCCGGGGCCGCCGCCG
Organism: uncultured Clostridia bacterium; assembly: GCA_945486175.1. Lineage (GTDB taxonomy): Bacteria > Bacillota > Clostridia > Oscillospirales > Butyricicoccaceae > Butyricicoccus_A. The sequence goes on from CALYTA010000040.1 coordinate 4,665, forward strand.
ACAATGGCGATGCGCTTGCCGGTAGACGGCTGGTTTGCAACCGGTGCGACATGCAGCGCATGTGTGACGGCAAAGTGCTTGATGCCGCAGATGTTGACTGCATCGTCAACCATGTTGCGGCGGCAGCGCGCTTCACACGGGTGCTCGCAGACAAATGCACAGGCTGTCGGGAACGGATTGTCCTTGCGGATGAGCTTGACTGCGTCCTCATAGCGTCCGGCGCGGACAAGAGCGATGTATCCCGGTACGTCGACATGTGCGGGGCACAGTGCAACGCACGGAACCGGCTGGGTCAGGCCGCTGGTGCAGCGGTTGTTTGTGACATGCTCAATATAGTCGTCGCGGAAGCCCTGGACGCCGCGCAGAACCATGTTGGCGGCTTCATAGCCGATGGCACAGTCTGCGGTATCCGCGATGGTTTTTGCAGTCTTTTCAATGCGGTCGATGGTTTCCAGCGTTGCGCGCTCGCTGAGGACGTCGTCCATCAGGCGTGCAAGCTGTCCAAGGCCAATGCGGCAGGGGGAACATTTGCCGCAGGTCTGTGCATGGCACAGCTTCAAAAAGCCGAGGGAAATGTCGACGGGACACAGTCCCGGAGGGCTGGCGGCAATGCGCCGTTCCAGATCCTTATACAGGCCTTCGACAACGGTCTGCGCCTGATTCGGGGTTTCCAAACTTAATCTGCTCAATGCTGTTTCACTCCAAAAGATTTTCTTTTTGTCGGGTGTATCTTTTTGTTAAAAAACACACAGAGTTGCCCATAAAATAATCATAAAACAAGCAAAACTACTTATCTTTCATTGTACGCTTTTTAGGAAAAAAATCAATCGATTTGGTGAAATAATTTTGATTTTTTTGCAAAAAGAGTGAAATTTGAAGGAATTCAGCCAAAGAAAGTGCCCAAAGACAGAAATCTGTCTTTGGGCACGTGAACGCGATCACTCAGAAGCGGAAATCGCGCTGTCCTTCGTGGATATTTTCGATGTATTCGGTTGCCTTTCTGCGGACGATCTCGTTGGGGATGGTTTTCAGTTCCTTTGCAATCAGCGCTTCGCCGACGGCCTTGGTTTCCGGGGAAGCATAGTCTTCGAGATATTCCTTGAGCGTCATCAGCGCGTTCGGATGGCAGCAGTTGACAATCTGTTTGCTCTTGAGCAGCGACATGAAGCGGTCACCGGTGCGGCCCTCGCGGTAGCAGGCGGTGCAGAAGCTCGGGACATAGCCGAGATCCATCAGCCAGTGCACGACTTCGTCGAGCGTGCGGCGGTCATCGACTTCAAACTGCGTGGTATCCTCCGGGCGGATGTCTTCGGTATAGCCGCCGACACTGGTGCGCGAGCCGCCGCTGATCTGGGAGATGCCGAGCTCGAGCACGCGTTCGCGGCTCTTCTGGCTCTCACGGGTGGAGACAATCATGCCGGTGTACGGTACGGCGATGCGGATGCACGCGACGATTTTGGCGAACATGTCATCGGAAATGCCGTTGTCAAAGACATCCGGGTCGATGTCATCTGCACGGCGCACGCGCGGCACACTGATGGTGTGCGGGCCGACGCCCTTGTATGCCTCCAGATGCTCCGCATGCATGATGATACCGGTGAAGTCGTAGCGGTAGTTGTTCAGGCCGAACAGGACACCCAGGCCGACATCGTCGATGCCGCCGTCCATGGCGCGGTCCATTGCCTCAGTGTGATAGGCATAATCGTGCTTCGGTCCCGTCGGATGCAGCTTTTCATAGGATTCTTTGTTATAGGTCTCCTGGAACAGGATGTAGGTGCCGATGCCGGCATCCTTGAGCTTGCGGTAATTTTCTACCGTCGTCGCGGCGATATTGACATTGACGCGGCGGATGGCGCCGTTTTTGTGCTTGATGCTGTAAATCGTCTGGATGGATTCGAGGATGTACTCAATCGGGTTGTTGACCGGGTCTTCGCCGGACTCGATGGCGAGGCGCTTGTGGCCCATATCCTGCAGCGCGGTGACCTCGGCGACAATTTCCTCCTGTGTCAGCTTTTTGCGCGGGATGTGCTTGTTTTTGAGGTGATAGGGACAGTATTCGCAGCCGTTGATGCAGTAATTGGACAGATACAGCGGTGCGAACATGACAATGCGGTTGCCGTAGAACTCTTCCTTGATCTTGCGGGCGAGCGCATAGATTTCCTGATTCTTGTCTTCCAGATCGCAGTCGAGCAGGACAAGTGCCTCTCGGTGGGAGACACCCTTCATTTTGCGCGCCTTTTCGAGAATCTGGTCAATCAGTTCGCGGTTGTGCTTGTTTTTCTCTGCGTAATCGAGACAGTCACGGATTTCCTCATCGCTGATGAATTCCTCTGCCTTGGGTGACATCATGTTGTACATAGTCGTGCCTCCTGAAATGCGGGTGCAGTCAGAGCTTGGAGTAAACTGCTTTTGCGGTAATGCCGTCCAGCATGCCGATTTTGCCGGACATGGCGCTGATGATGCCGGTCGGGGCATCGACGGCGACGCTGATGAGCGAGATGCCGCGCTTTTCATAGGGAATGCCCATACGGCCGATGATATACTGTCTGTACTGATGCAAAATCTGGTTGAGCTGTTCGGCATACGCGGGATTTTCCACGACGATAGCCAGAATAGCCACTCTGGTCTGTTCCATGCGAAGCGTTCCTTTCTGAGAAATGAAAAAAGCATCCCTGTGCCGCGGCACAGGGA
>CALYTA010000041.1 GCA_945486175.1 uncultured Clostridia bacterium
GCCGCCGAGCAGCCCAAAACAGGCGCTTCTCTCGCCGCTCCGCGGCGGGAGGCTAGAAGTATGCGCCGCCGTCTGCGCCGCCACCGGCATCGCCTGGAACGTATCCCCCACCTCCTTGTGGCGGAAAATGTCATTTCGCAAGCGGAGCTGGATGCGCTTTTCGAAGGAAAGCTGGAGGATATTTACACCCTGCGCGTCAAGGCATTGGATACCGCAGTGTCTCATGCGGACTTTGCCCGTATCCTCCTGCATATCGCGCAGCGGCGGGGCTTTAAGTCCAACCGCAAGTCCGGCACATCGAAGGAGGACGGTGAGCTGCTTGCCGCCGTGAGTGCCAACCGCGCACTTATGGCCGAAAAGGGCTATCGTACCGTAGGTGAAATGCTGCTGAAAGACCCGCAGTACAGCGGCAGCAAGCGAAATAAGGGCGGCAAGTACCTGGCAACTGTGGGGCGGGACATGGTGGAGGAAGAAGTCCGCGCCATCTTCAAGGCCCAGCGTGAGCAAGGGCAGGCTTTCGCGGCGACAGAACTGGAGTAAATGGTAAAAAATGATGTCCGCCCCGGATGCCGCCGTGCAGTGCCGGGGCGTTTTTTTCACTTCCGCAAACACAGGATTTCCCCTGTGGCACGACTTGACAAAACAGAATACGATTGGTATACTATATAAGCCGACTTGCCGCTGTGGCGAAATCGGCAGACGCAAGGGACTTAAAATCCCTCGCTGGCAACAGCGTACCGGTTCAAGTCCGGTCAGCGGCACCAGGACAGAACTCTGATTCAGATGAATGCATCGGATCAGGGTTCTTTCTTTATATATTTTGAAAGGAGTTTGGATCGTATGGGAAAACAGCTGCTGCTCCTGTTCCAGCAGATCAGAGCCAGGTCATGTGTGATTGCTCTGTGCAGCAGTGCATTTCTTGCATTTGGGCTGTATCAGGTGCACAGCCTGTCCGGTGTGACGGAAGGCGGTGTGCTGGGATTGACCCTGCTTTTGGAGCACTGGTGGGGCATTTCACCGTCGGTTTCCGGCGGCCTGCTCAATCTGGTGTGCTATGCTGTGGGCTGGAAGCTGCTGGGACAGACCTTCCTCGTCTATTCGTTTGTGGCGACCGCCGGTTTTTCCCTGTCATACCATTTCTGGGAATGCTTTGAGCCGTTCTGGCCACAGCTGGCGGATATGCCGCTGGCAGCGGCTGTGATCGGTGCACTGTTTGTCGGCATCGGCACAGGATTTTGCGTGCGCGCGGGCGGCGCGATAAGCGGTGACGATGCACTGGCGATGAGCATTGCACATGTGACCCGGATCAATATCAAATGGATTTACCTGTTGAGTGACATCGCCGTGCTCATGCTGTCGCTGAGTTATATCCCGGTGCAGCGCATTGCGTATTCTCTGCTGACGGTGGTGCTTTCCGGACAGATTATCGGAGTGATGCAGAAAATCCATAAACCGGAAAAAGTGGATATGTGCAGAGATTGATGGAAAATGCAACATTTTCTTTTTATAACATCCGTTATAATGATTGATATTGCTATTTCTTTGTAGTATCATGAATTGGTAGGACAACCTTAACGGAGGAAACCAGTATGAAACTTTTACGGCAGTTTGGTATGATTCTGCTGATTACGTTTGCCGGGGAGCTGCTTCGGATGCTGCTCCCGCTGCCGATCCCGGCGAGCATTTACGGCATGCTGCTGATGCTGGCAGCGCTCATGACCGGCATTGTCCGCCTGGAGGAAGTGGAGCAGGCGGGAGATTTTCTGATTGAGATTATGCCGCTCCTGTTTGTTCCGGCGGCAGTCGGGCTGATGGATGCATGGGATGCACTGCGGCCGATGCTGTTCGCGGTTTCTGTTATCACGATTGCTGTGACAGTGCTGGTCATGGCGGTCACCGGAATCGTGACACAGTGGGTGATCCGTCAGGAAAAGGCCGCAGCTGCCCGTGCGTCACTGCCGCATATCCGGCACAGCAAGCGGGAGGCCATCCATGAGTGAAGTACTGACAAGCTGTACCTATTTCGGCGTGCTGCTCACAATCGCGGCATTTCTGTTCGGCCTGTGGTGCAAGCGGAAATTCGGCTGGGCAATCTGCAATCCGCTGCTGATTGCCGTCATTGTTGTGATGGGCGTCCTGCTTGCGCTGCGCATCGATTACAAAGCCTATGAGGAGAGCGCACAGTACATCAGCTATCTGCTCACCCCATCCACCGTCTGCCTTGCCATTCCGCTGTACCGCCAGATGAAGCTGCTCAGGCAGAACGCAAAGGCAATTGCACTGGGCAGCATTGCGGGCGTGCTGGCAAGCATGGGCGGCATTCTGCTTTTGTCGGTGCTGTTCGGGCTGACACATGAGCAGTATGTGACACTGCTGCCGAAGTCCATCACGACTGCGATCGGCATGGGCATTTCAGAGGAGCTGGGCGGCATTGTGACGATCACTGTCGCTGTCATCATTCTGACCGGCATTTTGGGAAATATGATTGTGTCCGGTGTGTGCCGCCTGTTCCGCATTGAGGAGCCGGTGGCAAAGGGGCTTGCCGTCGGCACGGCAGCGCATGCCATCGGTACGGCGCGCGCGATGGAGATGGGCGAGATTGAGGGCGCGATGAGCTCGCTTGCCATTGCGGTTTCCGGCACGCTGACCGCATGCACGGCATCGCTGTTTGCCATGCTGTGGTAAAACCTGTTTGCAAACGGACGGCTGATCGGGTATACTGGATAGCGGAATCCCGATAAACAGCTGTGACAGAATATGTGATCTCTCCACAGGCTGGGGAGATCTTTTTTTTCGGAAGGAGGGCGTTTATGTGGCAGACAGTCTGGCCGCTGCTTCTGGTCATCGCGTCCAATACGACCTATCATTTGATTTCCAACCGCACGCCTGCGCAGGTCAATCCGTTTTTGTCGCTGGTCGTGACTTATCTGGTGAGTGCGGCGGTGGCGCTTGCGCTGTATCTGGCGACAGCGGGCGGAAGCGGCCTCGCCCAGGGACTTTCCCGCCTCAACTGGACGAGTGCCGCGCTCGGTCTGGCGGTTGTCGGTCTGGAAGCCGGCTTCCTGTACATGTACCGCACCGGCTGGGCCATCAGCGTCGCATCCCTGACCGCCAATCTGGCCGTTGCCGTTCTGCTGCTGGTAATCGGCGTGCTGTGTTACCATGAGGGCATGAGTGTGCGTCAATTGTTCGGCGCGGCACTGTGTGTGGCAGGGCTGATTCTCGTGAATTATAAGTAAAAGGCAAACCCTGCGGTTTGCTTTTTTTGTGAAAAAAGAAAAATTTTTCTGTGATATTTTTCTGCCCAGACAGTCTGTTAGACAAAGAGGGAGGTGAAGCGGCATGAACATCGGGCAAATCTATGAGGACTATTTTCTGGATGTCTATAAATATGTGCGCGGCCTGTCGGCGAGCGACACGGTTGCCGAGGAGATCACACAGGAAACCTTTTTCCGCGCCATGCGGTCGCTGGACAGCTTCCGCGGAGACTGTGATGTGCGGGTATGGCTGTGCCGCATCGCCCGCAACTGTTACTTTACCTACCTGAAAAAGCAGAAGCATGTGACCGGAAATGAAGCGGATTTTGATTTGACACCGGATGTCACAGATATCGAACAGCAGCTGGTGGACAAAGACCGTGCCTTTGCCGTACACAAGGCGCTGCATGCGCTTCCCGAACCGTATCGCGAGGTATTCACGCTCCGCGTGTTCGGCGAGCTGTCGTTTGCACAGATCGGGGCCCTGTTCGGCAAGACAGACCACTGGGCATGTGTGACCTACCACCGCGCCCGGCAGAAGATTCAGAAGCAGACAGGAGGGATATCATGAAACGCATTGATTGTGAGGTCATCCGCGACCTGCTCCCACTGTATGTGGAGGATATGGCGAGCGAAGCGAGCCGCAGGCTGGTTGAGGACCATCTGGAAGAGTGCGAGGACTGCCGCCGTGAGTTGGAGGAAATGCGCGCCGGAGACGCAGAGAAGAAGCCGGTGTACAGTGCGGAACCGCTGCGTGAGCTGCGGAGGAAGTGGAAACGCCAGGTTGCCGCTGCCGCACTGCCGCTTGCCGTGCTGCTTGCATGTGTTCTTTCCATTTTACCGAATTTTTTGATGGATGGTGTAGAGCGGCGCGATGCCGTGGTACTGGTTTTGTATATGCTGGTACCGATTGCGATTGCGATTGGTTCTCTGCTGCTCGCCCGAACCGGACGAAGGATTGTGTGGGTCTTGCCAGTCAGCATGGCCGCAGCAGTCTGGCTGTGGTGCGTAATTTTTGATGCGGTTCCGTTTGGATTTTCTCTGGTATTTGGGCAGGTATTTCTCACACTGCCGTGCGTACTGGGCACGACAATTGGCTTTATCATGCATCTGCATGCAAAATTGGGACGCAGGCAAACAGCGCCGGATACATCCCATCCGTGGAAAGACTGGTATGTGCGCCACAAAAGGCCGGTTCTGGCAGCCATGATCGTGTTGTTTTCCTATGCGATTGTCGGTATTTTGTGTCTGATCGCGGATGCGGGGGATGCGATGGGACTGATTCTGGTCACCTTTTGTCTGGTGCTTCCGCTTGGCTATGGATTCAGTGGCTACGTATTGGGATTGGGGCACAGCAAGTACAAATGGAGTGCTGTGGTGTTGTATCCGGTTCTGACATCGCTGTTCAATTTCGGAATCGGGTGGAACCTCCTTATCCCGTTTACGGTCGTTCCAACTGCGGTCGGACTGTTTATCGGCCATATGTCGTCCCGCAAAAAAGAGTAAAAAAAGCCGGGCTGCGTTTGCAGTCCGGCTTTCAGGATAGAAGGGGAAAATCAATTTAACGATCGAGATATCTGCCGTCGTACCGCGTTGTGTGGAACGGATACGAATAGGTGGAGGCGCGAACGCCTGTGCCTGCCAGCGTGTCAAGCAGATTGCGCACCAGATTCATATTGTGGTCGCGCTGGGCAAGGCTGATCTTCAGATACCCGCGGTACGAGCTGATCAGCACGCCCCACGGCTGGTAGGCGCACGGCAGGATCGCACTGTAATCAAGGATATACGGCTTCATGCTCTCCGGCACATTGAATGCGCCGATGTTGGTCAGAATGAAGCTGTCGCGGCGGATATAGTTGCGCGCACGTGTGCGCATGGCCTGTTCCTTCTCCGCAATCGGCATATCCGAGTTGTGGATAGCAAAGACATTGTCGCCGTTCTGCTTTGCCCACCATGCGCTGTGCTCCAGCGTGCGCTGGGTGTTGAAGTAATCACTGCAGCGGCGGCATGCTTCACCGAACGACAGGCTGTAATATTCCGGCAGGAACGGCAGATCGAGCAGAGAGACAAAGAAGTGTGTCGTCGGGCTGGGCACGAGCGGGCGCAGGTCCATCGGGATTTCCGCAACAATGGCTTCATCGGTGTTGTAGGTCAGATGCATTGCGCGGGAGAGCGCCGTCATGACGAATGTCATCGGGGTGCCGCCGTTTTTCCTGGTGAATGCCTTGAGCTGGGAGAACGGGAATGCGATTTCCGTCACCAGTTCATTCGCATCGGTGGTGCTGTCATATTCCGGCATATGGAACGAGGGAATGTCCGGATGATGGTTTGCGCCGGAGCGCGGCACATCATTCAGCAGCTGGAAGCCGTCTTCACATTCCTTCGGATCAAATTCTGTCTCACGTGTGCGGATTGAGCCGTCATTTTCGACCGGATGGCCGCACAGCGTGAGGTATTCAAACAGCACACTGCGGATGAACTCATCAAAGCCATGTCCGTCGCAGGTACAGTGCTGATACTCCATGATAATGGTATTGCGCCAATAACCACACAGGAACAGATAACCATTGGTATCCGCCGAGCCCATCCAGTACGGAGAGACATGGTTCTGGAACGGAAGGACAACCGGGGGTTTGTCAATGTAACGATAAGAATATGCAGTTTCACCGCGCGTCAGGCCAACTGCCATCTGCGGGAAACGGATGAGCGCCAGTTCAAGCGCCTTCTGAAGAAGCTCCGGACGGACCGGCTCGCTCATGCGGATAATATGACGCGGCGAGGTGGTCAGGTCACGGTGTGTTGCATACATAAAAATATTGCCATAGGTATCCACGTTGAGTACGGGATCTTTGCAAATGGTCTTCATAACTAGAAATTCCTCCATACGGCGCGGGCATGAAGCTCCGCCGCTTTGTCGGTGTGTTTTCTGCTTTGACTGTTATTGTAAACGAACAAACGCGGAAATTATAGAGCATTATTCAACATAAATTTGTATAATGTTTGAAAGCAAAATGGAAAGGTGCACAAAGTTAATGGTCAAAATTTGGGAAAGTGTACAAAAACGATCAGGATAGCACCAGAAATTCCTACATTGGGGGACAGATGGGTAAATATACCATCAACGCGCAAAAGAAGGGATTTGGTGTCGACAGGTTGCAGGTGGGAATGTCTTGACTTTTTTGGGTGCGGATGATATACTGAACAGGCTTCCAAGGGCGGTTCAAGGATCTCACATATTTTTGTAAGTCATTGCATGTTCGAGCGGATGGCCTACAAAAATATGTGATTTTTTTGTGCCGAAAACGAGGAAGCAGACTTTTTGAATTGGAGGTACCTGGAATGAATCAGGGTACGGTAAAATGGTTTAACGCAGAAAAGGGCTACGGCTTTCTTTCCAACGATGAGGGCGGCGATGATGTCTTTGTACATTTTTCCGCGATTCAGGTCGACGGCTACAAGACGCTGAACGAGGGCCAGAAGGTTACGTTTGATGTCGAGCCGGATCCGAAGAACAGCAGCAAGATGCGCGCTGTCAATGTAAAGCCGCTGTAATAAATCAGGCAAAAAGAAGAGGGACAGTCCCGGTTGGGACTGTCCCTTTTTTGCGTTGGGGATAGGAACTCAGAACGGCATCGTCCGTTTGCGGAATGTGCGGTTTGCCAGCGCAAACAGCACAATGGCGATTGCCAGCAGAACCAGCGGCAGCAGACAGGACTGCAGGTCACTCTTCAAAATGCCGGCGGGATTGATGAGCGTATACGGTGTGATGTACTTTAAATAGCCCAGCGAGCCGCCGAGGTTGGCAAGCAGGCGGATGGTGTAAAACAGCAGGCAGGCCGCCGCACTGAGTGTCAGCGCGCGTCCCGTGCCGCTGCATTTGCACGAGAAGAAGAGGCACATGCCTGCAATGGCAAGCTGGAGTGCAAACACGCAGGCGGTGAGCAGCAGGAAGTGCAGCACCGCGAGCTGTCCGGGATAGAAGTATTCACACAGGACAATGGTCACGCCGCAGCAGATTGCCAGCATGAAGAACAGGGCGATGACGAGCAGGACGCCAAGGTA
>CALYTA010000042.1 GCA_945486175.1 uncultured Clostridia bacterium
GAAGGGTGCCGTTGCCTGGGAGCAGCCGGAGGTACCGGCAGTTGACCTGACACCGTGGAAATACCGCTGGGTTGCCGCTGCTTTCATCGTTGTCTGTGTCATCGTCGTTTACGCAGCATTCTCTCCGCTGGGCATCGGCGCGTAACAGATATTCAACATAAATCCGAACGAAGCCGCCGAAAGGCGCTTCGCTCAACTCTCTCCCACAACACTCCAGGAAACGCCCGCCGGGTCAGGAACCGGCGGGCGTTTCGCATGCACACAAAAAAAGTCTCCCGTCCGGGAGACTTTTCTTATTTATGATATTTTCCGCCCGCGGCGATGTTGAGCGCGCGGTACAGCTGTTCCAGCACCATGACGCGCGCCAGATGGTGTGGGAATGTCATCGGGGACATGGACAGCCGCAGCTGTGCGGAGCGCTTGAGCGCCTCGTCCAGCCCGCAGGAGCCGCCAATGAGCACGCTGATGTGCGAGGTGCCGCTGCCCATCCAGCCGCTGAGCTTTTGGGCAAACTGCTCGCTCGACAGCTCCCCGCCCTCAATGCACATCGCGATGACTGCGCTGCCCTGCGGGATTTTCGCGCGGATGGCATCCGCTTCCTTTGCCAGCGCGGCGTCAATCTGTGCCTGTGACGGACGCTCCGGCAGGCGCTGCTCCGCCAGCTCGACGATTTCCAGCCTGCAATAGCCCTTCAGCCGCTTTTCATATTCCGCACATGCCTCGCGGTAGAATTTCTCCTTGAGCTTGCCCACACAGATCAGTCGAACAGAGAGCATTGTGCCTCCTTCCCTGCCGCCAGCATCAGCGGCTGCTCCATCGCGCCGCGCGGCGCGACATATAATTCACATTCCGTGCCGTCCAGCACGCGCTGGGTGCAGCGCAGGGCGGTCAGCGGGTTGTTGTTCTTGTCACTCAGATGCGCAAGCACAAGCCGCTTGGCACCCGCCTGCGCGAGCGCTGCTGCGCCGCGTGCACAATCTTCATTGGACAGATGCCCGTATTTGCCACGGATGCGCTGCTTGAGATACATCGGGTACGGCCCGGTGCGCAGCATGTCCACATCATGGTTGGACTCCAGCACGACGGTGTCACAGCCGGAAATCGTGCTGCGGATGCTGTCCGGCAGGAAGCCGACATCGGTCACATAGCCCAGCTGATGCCCGCCGCCGTCAATGCGGTACGCCACCGGCTCCGCCGCGTCGTGCGGGATGGGCATGGAGCGCACATGCAGCCCGTCTATCTCGAACTGTTCGCCGCCCGCAAATGTGCGCAGGTTCTTTTCCGCCTGCGGCAGCTTTTGCAGGATGGCTGCTGCCGTGCCGAAGGTCGCATAGACCGGCAGGTCATATTTCTTTGTAAATGTCGCAAGGCCCTTGATGTGGTCGGTGTGCTCATGCGTCAGCAGCACAGCGGATAAATCCTCAATCTCCATGTCGATCTCATGCAGCGCCTTTCCCAGCGCGCGCACCGACACGCCCAGATCAATGAGCACCGACGTATTGCCCGCCTGCCACACCGCACAGTTGCCGGACGAGCCGGATGCAACAGAATAATAAAAGCTCATGGTATTCCCTCGATAAAAAAGGGAACTGCGCGTGCAGTCCCCTCGGTTGGTTGCATGTATCAGTCCTCGACGCGCTCAATCTCGCCGCCGATGCCGCGCAGCTTGCCGACCAGGTCTTCATAACCGCGCTCGACATAGCCGATCTGCGAAACCGTCGTCGTGCCGTGCGCCGCAAGGCCCGCAATGACCATCGCTGCGCCTGCGCGCAGGTCGTGTGCCACGACATCCGTGCCGTTCAGGTCGGGCACGCCGTCGATGACTGCCGTTTCCTTGAACACGTTGATGTGCGCGCCCATCTTGATCATTTCCTCCGTATAACGGAAGCGGTTTGCCCACACACCCTCGGTGACATGGCTCGAACCGTCCGCCAGGCACATGACTGCCGCCATCTGCGGCTGCATGTCGGTCGGGAAGCCCGGATACGGCAGGGTCTTCAGGTTGGTATGGCGCAGCGGGCCGGTGCGTCTGACGCGGACAGAGTCATCATACATATCGATCCTGACACCCATGTCCTCCAGCTTGCTGCTGATGCATTCCAGATGCTTCGGGATGACATTTTTGATGAGTACATCGCCGCCGCACGCCGCGACAGCTGCCATATATGTACCCGCCTCAATCTGATCCGGAATGATGGAATAGGTGCCGCCGTGCAGGCGCTCCACACCGTTGACGACGATCTTATCCGTTCCGGCGCCCTTGATATTCGCGCCCATCTGGTTCAGGAAGTTCGCCAAGTCGACAATATGCGGCTCCTTGGCGACGTTTTCCATGACGGTCTGTCCCTTGGCAAAGACAGCCGCCAGCATGACGTTCATCGTCGCGCCGACAGTGACAACGTCAAAATAGATGTGGTTGCCGACCAGGCCCTCCGGTGCAATCGCGGAAATAAAGCCCTCGCTCTCCACACGGACAAAGCTGTTCAGCTTTTCAAAGCCCTTGACATGCTGGTCAACCGGGCGGATTCCGCCAAAGTTGCAGCCGCCCGGCATTGCCACGCGGGCACGGCCATAACGTCCCAGCTCCGCACCGATGAAGTAATACGATGCGCGCAGCTTGGTCATATGCTCAAAGGTCTCCTCGCTCTCGAGGTTGACGCCGTTGTTCTCCGTGCGGAAGGTGGTCGCATCGAGCTGCTCGATTTTGACACCCATCTTTTCCAGAATCTCGAACTGCAGCATAACATCTACAATGTTCGGTACATTTTCAATAATACACGGTCCATCGACCATCAGCGCTGCGGGCACGATTGCAACCGCTGCATTCTTCGCGCCGCTGATGGTGACCTCGCCTTCCAGCGGGTGACCTCCGTGGATGATATATTTCTCCAACGAAACCTTCTCCTTAAATTACAAATACACATCAGGTTGGACGGCTGTTTTCCAGCGCTTCTCTGCTGCAAAACGGGTAAACCCGTCCAATATACATGCTTATAATGTTATCACAACTGTGCGCAGAACGCAAACGATTTTTCATGGCCGGCGGATTTTCGCCCTTGCCGCCAGTTTCCCAGTCCCAGGCAAATGCGATTTTGTACGGATGCACAAACTCCGGTACGCAGAGTTATCCCTCTTCGTCCCAGGAACGATCCAGCTCCCCGTCGGTATCCGCATCGGTTCCGGTATCCCAGGCGTCTTCAGGCAATATATCCGTGCCGGTTTCGTCGATATCCGCGCCATCCTGCACAATACCCGTGCTGCCGTCATCATTATAGGCATCGTCCAGATCGAGCGGCTCCCGGCTGTCCGTGCGGTTTGTGTCGATATCTGCCGATGCGACCACGTCGCCCGTCAGGATATTGAGCACATAATCGCCGTTTTCTGTCGAAAACCGCCAGCATGGGATGGTGGTAAACCGCCCGCCGCTCTTATCCGACAGCACATAGACCGGCTGTACGCTGATAATCTGCGCAAACGTGGCCTGTGACCCGAGCAGCTGGAACAGCGCCTGCTCCGCCGAATAGGTCTCAAGCGCACGCACATTCATGCGCTCCGGTTCGCCGGTACACCATGTCCCGGTGAGCGTCAGCTCATTGCCCGGCTCCAGCACCGCCGTCAGCCCACAGCCGAGCAGCTGTGTACCCTCCAGCTCCTGCCGGATGGTGATGGTAAACCCATTGTTTCCAGAACCTTCGCCGAGCGGTGTGGTTTCCATCCACTTGTCCGGGACATCGATGCCCGCCTTCGCGAGCACGCGGCGCAGCAGCTTCTGGGCCTGCTCCGCAGTTGCCGGCTCCGGCTCACTGTACAGCCCGACCTGTGCGTCCAGCTCCCCCGATGATGCCCAGCTGACCGAGCCGTTTTCACCCGTCCAGACCATCGTGTTGCCCTTTTCCGCACCGGAGGTGACCGTCCCGGTCAGCAGCGCGTGCGCAAATGCCTCCTGTGCCGCGCTGTCCGCATGCATCGTGTACACTTCCGGACTGTCCTCCAGCACGCCGTACACGCTGGAGCCGCACAGGATGCCGCGCTGCGCGAGCATGGCGTCCATATAGGTCCGCGTCCGGTGCGATACATACGCATCATAGCCCTTCACGCAGCCCAGCACTGCCAGCAGCAGCACATTGCACACCAGCAGGATGGCGATGCATGCCGTCCGGACGCGGCCCCATACAGGCACATGTGTTGTCTCCTGTTTTCGTTTCAGGCGGTTTTGCTTTGGCAGATGGAACTGTTTCATGCTGCACCGCCTCCCTGAATCATGCGGTCAAAATCCGCCTGTATCACAACGATTTCCTCCGGGGAGATGGTCGGCCCGAAATCGGGCAGGTTCTCTGCATCGCCATAGCGCAGCATATACCACTGCGGCGATACCGGGGTGCCTGTTGTGTCATACCACGATGTTTCCAGCCCGTCGCCGGTCTGGCCACCCGCAGGCACATCATTCCAGCCATCCTCACCGGCAGGGGTGTCCTGCCAGCCATCCTCCGCATTCCAGAGATCATCCGTGCTGTCATCGTACAGCTGTTCCCATGAGCTGTTGGTGCCGACCGCCTTGTCGATATACCGCAGGCTGAGCACGGCGTCCTGCGGAGAGGACAGCGATGCTGCCACCTGCTTTTCCGGCATGACGGCAACCGTTTCCCCTGTCGACTGGCAGGTGCGCAGGGCGAGATTTGCATGCACCATCGCGTCGCCCTCAAATTCATAGCGCGCAAAATAGCCCGTGATCGCATTGTCCACCGGAACACCGCCGATCTGCATGCCATAGACCACAATATACCGCCCGGAATCCGGATCGGTATACGCCTTGATGAGTGCCGGCGATGCGCCGCAGTCAATCGCCTCCAGCGCCGCACCGGTCAGCTCATAACCGGTCTGCACACACTGCATCAGGCGGTCATGCCCGCGCGTGACAGGCAGGCGCACGCTCGTGCCGTCATAGCGCATCGAGCCGTCCTCCGCCATGCGCACTGTGCTGCCGCCGGAGACATAAACCATCACGCCATCCGTGCCGTAGGCGTGCTCAAGCGCAACCTGCGCGTCCAGCCCGAACACCGTGAGCAGCTCTTCCATGCCGTCCCCACCGCTGTACGCCTGAAACGACATGACATCAAATGTCTCGCCGCCCGGGAAATACAGCAGGTCAGGTGAAACCGCTGCGTCCTCCTGATCGGCTGCGAGTGCGCAGTCATTCGGCTCAAACCGGCCGAGTGCCGCGTCAAACAGACTGTCATCCACGGCAGTGTTTGCGCACAACAGTGCTCCGCTCTCGCTGTCGCGCAGCCAGAGCGTATAACCATCCTCGCCGCGGCAGAGTGCCACAGCGCCCAGCGCACAGTCCGCCAGCCCGTCATTTACTTCACTTCCAAGCCATCCCGCTGTAATGTGCAGCGGAATGCTCCCGTTATATTCCATCATCAGCATCTGACCGCGCAGCGCAGTGCGGTACTGTGCGGAGGCCGCCACAACCGGTTCCTCCGCATTTTCATACGCCTGTGCCCACACATCCGCTGTCTGTTCATATGCCGTTTTCAAGCCCTCTGTGTTGTACTGAATGCCGTACAAACCGTGTTTCCCGCGCGCGGCAAAGCGCACCGGCATCGCACAGGCGCTGTTGTCCGTATCCCGCCCGCTGTATGCGGAGGAAGACAGCTGCGTGCGCAGCCAGTTCCATGGGATGCTGTCGCGCGTCAGCACGCATGACCACAGCGCACTCACCTGCACCAGAACCCCGGCTGCAAGCAGCACCAGAACAATACGCTGCACCCCCGCACGGTGTGCGCGCAGCGCACTGCATACGCGGCGCACGGCTTTCTGAAGCCCGCGCCGGATCATAGGGCATACCCTCCATCCACCGGGCGCAGCACGGCTGCAAACGCACCATCACCCAGTGCGACAAAAACAACATCCAGACGGCGTCCACCGCGTGTGAACTGTCCGTGCACCATGCTCTGTGTCTCATCCGGCATGGGCACACCCGGAAAGGCCTGTTCAAATTCCAGACCTTCGGTGTCATCCATCGTCACGCCGAGCATGCGCTCCGCCACGGTGTTGATCTCTGTAATCGCGCCGTCTTCCACGGCAAATTTCAGATATCCTTCGCTCAGATACGGCAGAACCGCATCCAGCGCATCAACTTCAGCCGCCTTCCTGCGGCGTTTTTTCGGTTCGGGCCGGTACAGTGCGAGAGCCAATGCCTCCCAGTCGCCTGCAGGCCTGCTGCTGTCGTTCGCACGCTCCCGAATCCCGCGCGCCGTCTGCACCGCAGATGCGGCAAATGCACCCGCCAGCGTATGGCTGAGCACCAGACATGCAAGCATACTGAGAACACACGCCGCGAGCAGCAACAGCAGGATATTCCAGAGCAGCGTGCGCATGCCGCTGCCATCGTCCATAATATCTACCACAAGCATGATATCGCCATTTACCGGAATGGCAATATCCATGCGCGACGCAAGCAGCGGGATGGATTCACCCACCGCGCCGTTCATCGCCGCAATAATATTATCCGTGACAGCGGCATTGTCCTGTGCGCCGCCGATGCAGTCGCCCGATTCAGCGTCCCAGATGGTATACTCCCGTCCTGCGCCGATGCGCAGTGCTCCGGCATTCGCATCTATCGCCTGTTCCACTGCCAGTGCAGCGCTCTCAGCAGTGCCTGTCGACGCCGCGTTCATTTCCATCAGCACATCGGTGGTGAACACCTCTGCAACCTCACGCGAAAACTGTGCGGCACTGTACCTTACCACCCCCAGGAGCAGGCAGACCGAGACAATCACCAGCGCAGCGGCAACGGTCAGCAGCATGCTGCCTGTCAGTTTTCTTTTCAGCGTTTTCCGCATTCCGTTCTCCTTTCGCAGAGCTGCACTTCCCCTGTGCCGCCCCGCCGGGTCAAAGACCCATCATCAGTGCTGTGCCGACCGCTGCGACCGTCTTGGCGTCGTGGATTTCGCCCGATGCAATGCGCTGGCACAGTTCATCGAACGGCATGCGCACGATTTCAACAAATTCATCGTCATCCGGATGGGTTTCACCCTGCGTCAGATCCTTCGCGCAGTACAGGTGCAGACGCTCGGTCATAAAGCCCGGAGACGGCCACAGCTCACCCATCGGGATCATCTGTCCCGCACGCAGGCCGGTTTCCTCTGCCAGCTCACGGCGGCCGCATTCCAGTGCTTCCTCCGGGCCCTGATCCATTTTGCCCGCCGGAATTTCCAGTGTTGTCGTCTCATACGGGTAACGGTACTGGCGCACCAGCGTCACGATGCGGTTTTCATCAATCGGCAGAATGCCGACACCGC
>CALYTA010000043.1 GCA_945486175.1 uncultured Clostridia bacterium
GCTCCGCAGGGGGCCTGTCTGTTCCGTCATACGGACATTACATCAAATCCGATCTGCTCACTGTGCAAGTGTATCATAGCTGACCGTAATTGGATTGGAATAGATGTATGCCGTTCGTCCTGCATCGTTCGGATACTCCAGAAATGCACGCACGACATAACGGGTATTGCTGTATGCAGGCTTCATCGAATAGGTGAACGAACCGTCATCCGCATACTTGCTGAAGTTGACTCTGGTTCTGCCCGGTGTGTTGACCGTCAGCGTACGGGTTCCCAGCTTGGCCGCACTGTAATATACAAGGCCATGCGCTGTGACATTATAGTATTTGTCGACGTTTTCATAGTCCACAAAGGTCCCGGTCAGCGCGATTTTGCCGTCCGCACCCTGTGCTGCTGAGACAGTTACAGTTGGTGCAACCTTTGTAACGCCCAGAGCCGGGATGGACTCAGTCTTTGTCTCACCGCAGACCGTGCAGGTATATGTCATAACACCTTCCTCAGTCTCAGTGGCAGATGTCGTTTCAACACCGTCATCCCAGCTGTGGCCCTTTGCGGCAATCGTGCTGCCGGTCTCGACTAGTTCGCCGCATTCTGTGCAATATGTATCGCCCGTGTAGCCTTCCTCTGTGCAGGTCGCCTCCTTCGCCTCCCGCACTTCGGTCGTATGACCGGTCGCAGCGATCGTCTCGCCGCTGCTGATCCTCGCGCCACAGTCGGTGCAATATGTATCACCCGTGTAGCCGTCCTCTGTGCAGGTTGCATCCTTCGCATTCTGCACTTCGGTATGTGTATGGTCGCAGGCCGGCGCGCTGGACAGCGTCACCGCATACGTTTTGGACTCACTTCCGTCCTCGGAAACCGTCAGGATGCGGACAACATTGTCCTGTGCAGGCAAGATGGTAATGCCTGCATTGACATCGCTGGATGCTGTGACATCAGAGCCTGTTGCCTCATACGCCATGGTATCCGCGTCGAATTCCTCAATAGCCGTTTCGTCTACAGAAATGCCGGACAACGCCGCAGAGCTGTTGTATTCCAGCTTTCCTGCATAGGTCATGACCTCCGCCTCAGTCAGACCAACACAGTGCCCGGACTGCTCTGTGAACGTCACACGCAGTGCAACCGGATTGATAACCTGATCGAAAACATATTCCGTCTTTGTAAAGCCATCGGTCGGTGTAACATCGTGATAACCGATTTCCGTGAATTCGGTTCCGTTCAGGGAATAGGAAAACTCCACATTGGTCGGAAGCGAAGCGGAATAGTTATCGGTGAAATAATACAGGTTGACACTGCTGATTAACTGGGCAGTTGCCCACGTAAAGGTGATAGACGCTGTACTAGAGATATTCCGGTTGTTGTAGTTGGTCCAACGTGCGTTCGTATCACTGGAATTGTCCGTCACTCCGTCTACAATCGAGTTGAGATTGTCCGAAGGCGACGTACAATCCTCTGACAGAGATGCCGAAGGCGCAACATTTGTGCTTTCCGTGTTTACGGCTTCTGCAACACGAATCGATGCCGTAACCGGGAGCGTTGTATCTCCGATGACTGTTGCAATGCCGTTGACTGTAATGATATCGCCGATAGTTGCAAACTGGTCAGCTGTCATATCATCCCAGGTGACATCAAACTCACCGCTGAGCGTGCCGTCTGCCAGTACGCCGCTGACCTTGTCCGGCAGCGTCGGAACAGTATTTACCATCGTTGCCGTAGAAATATTGCGCATCGCAATGACATTGGCAATGACATGCAGGCGGCAGGTTACATCGATGCTGTCTATTCCATCAAATACAAGAGTACCCTTTACCGTGTAGTCTCCGGCTGTGCTGTAGGTCTCCTCCGGAATTTCTTCCCAGGCAATCGTACCGGTTGCCGTGGAGCCATCCGCCATTGTGCCGGTTGCATTGGTCTGCAGCGTGGGCTGCGTGCCTGCCTTGACGGTGTAATCGCGCACCATGGTATAGCTTACCAGTCCGTCCTGTGCTGTTCCTTCGCTGACTGCATTGGTTGTCACAGTTGCGCTGCCGCCAGTCAGACCGGAAGACGTCACGTTGACAGTAAAGCTGCCCGCATCCTTTGTTGAACGCACGATGACGAGTGCCTTACCCGCATAGGCTGCAATTTTGGCAGAGGTTGTACTGGTCAGGACGCTGGACTGCTGTCCCTTTGCTGTTGTCGCCTGGTCGCCGTTGTCCACGCCGACAATTTCGCCGTTGCCGGACAGGGAGAAATTGATGGTATTGGTTGCAGTGGTATCCAGAATGTCGTTGGCATCGGTGACGTCAACAGAGATGTACGCGAGGCTGCTGCCGTCCGCGAGAATTTCTGTCTTGTCTGCCTGTACGTTCAGCTTGCTGACCGTACCCGGCGTGGAAACCGAGGCGTTGCCGCTGGTCGCTGTGATCTCGTTTCCGTTTTCGTCATATGCCTTTGCGGAAATGGTACCCGATGCATATGTGACATTGAAGGTCGCATACAAACTGGTAGAATTCGAGCCGCTGACTGCTGTGCAAACACTGGAATCGTTGCTGGTGGTTGTATAGGTATAATACTTGTGACCCGCAGAGGTCGTATTGACGGTACGTGTCGCTGTTCCGATCAGCGTACCGTTGCGATACAACCTGACAGTCGGCGCATTGGAATAAACGACAACCGGAGTTTTTCCACTGCTGGTCATCATGTTGTCGCTGTCCCATGCGGTCACCAGATGCAGGGTGGTGTCATCCTGCTTCCACTGGCTGCGGTACAGATAATATGTGTCCTTTTCAAAGCCGGCCGTATCGACAATGCCGAAATAGCTGCTGTTCGGAATTGCGCCGGAGCCGGTAACAGAACCGCTGCCGGTACCGTTCCACGGGGTCGGCTCGCCGAGATAATCCCAGCCTGTCCAGACAAACTCGCCCGCAACATAATCCTGCGTCATCGTATTCCAGATGGATTCATGTGCCGTTATGCCCCAACTGACAGCCGATGTATCATACGAAGTCAGGTGATACTTGCCGTCCGCATTGCTCGCACTCGACTGCGAAGTGTAAATGCCGCGGCTGTTGACCGCAGACGAGGTTTCGGCAGCGAGAATCGCGCCGTAAGCGCTGTGCATGGAGGACAGCTCACTGCTGGAGGCATAGTTAAAGCCAACGATGCCGCCGTTATCGTCTACCACACTGTGCACAGAACCGAGTATTCCGGTGGTTGTGCGCTGGTTGCTGCCGATGGTAGCCGGGCGCGTCGTGTCTTCTTCTTCAATCCAGTCAATCAGATTCTGCGCAATGTTCGGGAAGGAAGAATCCGCAGAAGCGCCCTCCTGAATCTCGTTGCCGAGCGACCACAGGATAATCGACGGGTCGTTGCGGTCGCGGCTGACCATCGACTTGATCGCATATTCCGCCCAGGTCATCGAGCTGTCGCCCCCAAGAATCTGGTTGGTGTTGCCCAGACTGGTGCTGAAATACTTGCCGAAGTCATTGCTGTTGCCATTTTTGGAAACGCTCCAGCCATCGAAGGCTTCCTCCATGACCAGCAGGCCGAGCTCGTTGCAGATATCGATGAAATCCTCATCCGCCGGATTGTGGCTGGTGCGGATGGCATTGACACCCATGTCCTTCATCTTGGCAAGCTGACGATACATTGCGTCATACGCTGCGGCAGAGCCGAGTGCACCCTGATCGTGATGCATGCACACGCCGTTGAGCTTGACAGCCTTACCGTTCAGATAAAAGCCGGTATCACTGTCAAAGCTGAAATAACGGAAGCCAAATTCTGTGTCATAGGTGTCGACCACGGAACCATCGACCAGAAGTTCTGTGCGTACATAGTACATAGTGGGCGAATCGGTCGACCACAGCTCAGGTTTGCTGACAACAGGCTCGCTCGTCGCCGTTGCGGTTGCTCCTGCGTTCACGATCACGCTTGTTTCATCAGAACTCAAAGCCTGCGTTCCGTCAGAGGTGTAAACCGTATTGCGCACTGTGACATTTGCGGCTGTATCGCTGTCGTTTTTCACTGTAACTTCTGTGCTGACCGTACCCGTTCCGCTTGCGATATCCGGCGTTGTGATCTTGGTGCCATATCGCTCCACATGCACCGGATCGGTGGCAATCAGCGACACATCGCGGTAAATACCGCTGCCGGAATACCAGCGGCTGGACGGAATATTGTTGACCGCTTTGACAGCGATAATATTTTCCGTGATGCCGTCACAGGTGACATAGTCACTGATATCAAAGGCAAACGAGGTATAGCCATAATGGTTTTCACCCAGCTGCGTGCCGTTGACATAAACATATGCATCCGAATATACACCGTCAAAATTGATGACAAGTGTTTTTCCCACATAGCTTTCCGGCAGGACAAATGTCTTGCGATACCAGCCTGTACCGCCGGGCAGGAAGCCACTTTCAGCCTCTCCACTCGTGGTATAGCTCTGACTGATGCTGAAATCATGCGGCAAAGTCACAGACTTCCAACTGGAATCGTCAAAGCTTGGATTCTGTGCGGTACTGGAAGTTCCGAGATAGAATTTCCAGTTTTCATTGAAATTGATTTCTCTGCCGTCTTGAAAATCAGAGGAAACCTTCACCGTTTCCTCTGCCCCGGCAATCGTTTGTCCTGCATCTGCTGTTCCGGAATTGGAATCAACTGCATATGCAGGGAGGGAGAAGCTGCCCAGAGCCAGAACGCCCGCAAGGACAGACGCCAGCATCTGTTTAGCAAGGTGGTGGGTCATATTTACTTTTCCTTTCTTTTTCACTGCTCCAAATCGCAGGCAAGAAAATCCACATTCATATCTCGTTTTTTCTGCAGTTTAAATTCCGCCGGAATTTTTTCCGCATACTCCCGATAATATCGGCTGCATGCCTGATTCATCCGGCAAAGATATTCCGGTCTGCCGTTGACATCGCCGCATTCATTGTAAACCATTGCAATGCAGGCATGGCAAAGCCGGAAATTCGGGCAGTTGTTGCAGACAGGGGAATATCTAACTTCATTGGTTTCCTCTAC
Organism: uncultured Clostridia bacterium; assembly: GCA_945486175.1. GTDB lineage: Bacteria > Bacillota > Clostridia > Oscillospirales > Butyricicoccaceae > Butyricicoccus_A. The sequence goes on from CALYTA010000043.1 coordinate 5,004, forward strand.
GACTTCCTTCCATACCTCCGCAAAGCTGCGCTCCCCCAACGGATGCTTTACCGAGGTATACATGCCGCAGTTGCCGACATTTCCCTGCCAGTCAAGCCAGAACGAGCACCGCCCTGCACGGCAGTGCATTTCCTGTGCTTCACCGGCCGACTGTCCTTCCAGCATTTCATCTGTGACCGGGACAAAATACGCAAAGCGTTCTGCCTGTCCAAGAAACCAGGCAGGTTCATTTTGCAAAAAGTCCGCTTTGACGCGGGCAAGCGCAGCCTCTTCCGGGGAAAGGCGCTCATTTTGTCCGATCATGCTGGCATCTCGCCTGACCGGCGGGAACATATATGTTGCAGTCTGTATCGGGCTTCCCATTGACTTTGCATAGTGGATCATTGCTTCCAGATCATTCACGTTTTCCGGTGTAATACTGGTGTTGAATTTCACCGGAACGCCATACTGTTTGAGCCATTCTACAGCGCGATGGACACGGTTGAAGGCATCTCCATCGCCGCAGAGTCTCTGATAGCTCTGCTCGCTCGCACCATACAGCGTGATATTGATACGCACAGGCTTGTGTCTGCCAAGCCATTTTGCCATTGGCTCGTCGATCAGCGTGCCGTTGGAATTAATGCTCGGCTGCAAGCCCAGTTCCATCATTCCCGCAAGAATTTCCTGAAAGTCGCTGCGTAAAAACGGTTCACCGCCGGTGAGCAACGGATACAGCATACCCGCATCACGTGCCTGCCGTGCACAGTCAAGCCACCATGCGGTGTCCTTCAGACCGCCGAGTGCATTGACCTCTGCCATGCTCTTGCGCACATAGCACATTTTGCAATGCAAATTGCACACGGGCAGCAGTTCAAACGCGCCGGTCAGCGGGATACGCATGGTTCCAGCCTTGTTCCACAGCCGATCAGATATTTTACCCATTGACTATCACCTCCTCTTCCTCTAATTTCCCTTTCAACACTTCCACCGCATGTTGATCTGGCGTGCAGGAAAGCAGGAAAACCGGAACATCCTCCAGCAGGGAAAAAAGCAGGTTCATAACACCTTCCCTTGCCTCGGCGCTCCAGCAATCCATAACTGCCTGACGCATGAGTGGTCCTACCGCTTTTCCGGGGGAAAGCCGCTGTACACGGTTTTCTTTCCCCTGTTCCAGCAAAACCACACAGCCAAGGCGGTTCACCGCGCCGCTGCGCACGGGTTCCGAGCCATCCAATGGATAGCCATAGGTGTGCCAGACGCCGCCGTGTTTTCTCAGGAGTGTGCGGTCATTGCAGATGATTTCCGCGCCGCAGAACTCCTGCCACAGCCTTGCCTGTGTAGTTTTTCCGGTTCCGGAGGGGGCTGCAAACAGGATACCACTTCCGTTGTATGCAATCTGGGACGCATGCAGGAACAGCGTGCCGAAGTGCAGGAAAATTTCCCGCATCGGGAGCATGCGCAGGATTTGTCCCTCCCGATCCTGCGGTACGTGACATGTTACATTGTTAATTGCCAGTTCCATCTGTGAAAAATCCGGCTTATACCATGTGCGGGCGAGTGCGCCGCGGTCTCCACCTGCCAGTTCACAGAAATTCCACTCAGATTCACGGTAATAAATCTGAATCAGATCCTCCCCGACAGGTGACGTATTTGGGCATAATGCGTTTTTCCAGTCCCACGTGATGTGTACAGAAATATCCGGCGGCTGTTCCTCTGCATAAAACAGTCCCATTGATGGTTCCTGTCGCAGTGGACGTTCAGAATCCAGACAAATCACAATGCCGCCCAGTGCAAAATATCGTTTCATACCAATTTCCTTTTTACCCAAAGAGGCCGGCAGTCACCTGCCGGCCTCGCTCCGGGTTATATTAACTTATGAAGTAAAGAAAGTTCCATTTGCGCTATAATAACAGTCGCAACTCTCCCAGAAGTCAATATTATATGCAGCTTTTGCAGCTGTCATAGTCCTAGGCTCTCCAGATTTTTCGTAATAATCATCACAAACCTTTTGAGCATCCAATGCCTCAGGCCCCATTGTTACTACCGTCTTGCAATTACTTGCAATACTTGCATCCAGCTCGTAGATCTCAATTTCCAGAGTCGGAGCCTCGTACACCTTCTTCATTGTTGTCGACCTCCTTTCTAATTATCGTCTCTTCATTACAGATCTATTTCCTTCTGATTCACAATCGTGAACTCCGCGTTGCCAGTTACCTTGATGTTGGCTACAGATACCCGACTGCTGGTGGGTTCGATCTTGAAGGTAGCGGTCTATGTA
>CALYTA010000044.1 GCA_945486175.1 uncultured Clostridia bacterium
TTCTCGCGTGAAGTATCGTTGCTCAATACCGAGTGCCTTTGCACGCTCTCCCCAGAGCAGCTGCGATATTGCTCAGCCACTCCTGCGCGAAGCGGATGTCAACTGTGTCCATGACAGCGGTTTTTTCGTCCAGAATGACATAAGAATTGTATGCCATACCGTTTGGAACGATATACTGTCCCTCGAACAGATCAATTTCATGGTCATTGACACCGACATACAGAATGGAATCGGTTACCTTGCTGAAGCCCATTGCATTTCCTCCATTTCATGCGGGAGCCTGTGCGGAGGCACAGACTAGGAATAATTCTCATTTCATTTGTCTTCATTGTACCTGCTCTACAGGCTTTTGTCAATGACAGGAAACCTGCTGTATGGCAGTAGGAATTATTTGCTGTTTTTTTGAGGCGAGAGGAGCAGGACAAGGCCTGCCAGCAGGCAGACCGCAGCCACCGCGACAACCGCGATGACAGGGAAATGCCAGAGGTATTCCGTGGCTTCGGTGAACCATTCGCCGGTCTGCATGTCGATGCTCTGCATCCAGACAGCGGCAAAGCCCGCGAGGATCATACACACCACGCCCGCGAGGACGAGCACAGCGCCCGCAATGCGTTTGCCGGGTTTTCCCCTGTCTGTGTCCACAGGCTGTGGAAAACTGCGTTCATTTTGGAACACTTCGCCGGTCAGCAGCTCATCGATGGATACGCCAAACAGGCGGCTGATCTGGATGACGTTGTCGATATCCGGCTTTGCCGCGTCCAGCTCCCATTTGGAAACCGCCTGCCGCGATACGCCGAGCTGTTCCGCCAGCTGCTGCTGGGACAGGCCGTTCTGTCGGCGCAGGGTTTGCAGATTTTTTCCGAATGTCATGGGGAATCCCTCCCTTCGTTGTCCTGATTGTATCATATCCGGCGGGGGCAATCCACCGTTTCCGCCTGTCAAATGCGCAACCCGGCGTTGCGTGCAATCCCCACGGTTACAAATGTGCTTAAAATCAGACACCCTTCGTAGAAATGTAAAAATTTTTGTATAGTTTGTTTGCATCTATGGTCACATACTGGTATACTTAAAGTAACAGCATGGGAGGATAAGATATGAAAAAGAGATCCAATCTGACGCTGGTGCTTGCCGTCTTTCTGATTGCGGCAATCATGTTCAGCAAGCAGTTTCTGCCGGCTGCCGCGCCGGATCCGGCGGCGGATACAGGGGCAGAAACAACCATTCATTTTATTGATGTCGGACAGGGGGATGCTTCTCTGATTGTCAGCGGTGACAGTGCCGTGCTGATCGACGGCGGAAAACAGTCCGCCGGGGATGCAGTTGTCGATTATCTGAGCCGCCACGGGATTGCAGAGCTGGATGCTGTGATTGCCACGCATCCGCATGAAGACCACATCGGCGGCCTTGTGGATGTTTTCGAGGCATTTGACGTCAGATCGGTGTATCTGTCGGACGAGGCGATGGACACGCGCATTTATGAAAAGCTGCTCGATGCCATCGATGAAGAGGGCATTGAACCGGAATTCCCCGATATCGGCGATACCATTCCGCTGGGCGATTCCGACGGGGTGTTCACAGTGCTGGCACCCGGACCGGACAGCAGTGAGACCTATGGCGATGACCCGAATACCTGGTCAATTGTCCTGCGGCTGGATGCAGGCGGATGCAGCGCATTGTTTACGGGCGATACGACAACGCGGGTGGAAAAGGATATGCTGAAAGACAATCTCACGCTGCTCGACTGCAATGTGCTCAAGGTGGCGCATCACGGCTCGCGCACGGCATCCAGTGAGGAATTTCTCGAAGCGGTTTCACCGGAATTTGCAGTGATTTCCTATGAAAAGGGCAATTCCTACGGCCTGCCGGATGAGGAAATCTTTGAACGGCTCGAACCGATCGGAACAACGGTTTTTGAGACTGCTGTGCACGGTTCGGTCGTGCTGACGCTGGCAAATGGCGAGGTGAGTGTTGCGTCATGAGAGGAACGGTTGACCGGATTGAAAATGGCATTGCTGTTGTGGAGACAGAAGACGGCATGCGGGAGTTTCCCGCCGCAGAGGGCTTGCGCGACGGCGACATTGTCGACATCGAAAATGGCGCCATTGTATCGATTGACCGCGCCGAAGCGGAAGCGCGCCGCGCGCGCATGCAGGCACGGCTCGACCGCATGCTGAAGAAAAAGAAAAAACAGTGAATGAAAATTGGCACACCTGTGGGTGTGTCAATTTTATTTTTTGATTTGTAAAATATAGTTGACATAACATCGTGTATATTGTATACTACAGACATGGAAAACAGAAGGCATGCTGTGAAGGAGGAACTGCCATGAAGGACGCAGAGAGCCGCTGGCGGGATGCGCGATGAAAAATAAGGCGATGAAGCTGGCCCGCGTGGAAATGGAGCTGTCACAGGAGGCGCTGGCAAAGCGCGTGGGTGTGACGCGGCAGACAATCAGCATGATTGAAGCGGGCAAATTCAACCCATCCCTGCGCCTGTGCCTGGATATCTGCCACGCGCTGGGAAAAACACTGGATGATCTGTTCTGGGAGGAGGATTCGCAATGAAACGCATGAAAAACAATCTGGATGAACGGCAGGAGCAGGAGCTGCTGCACATAGAACATATCGGCGTGTGGTTCTGCTTCTGGGCACTGCTGGCGGCGCTGGTGATCCAGTCGCTGATGGGCGCGCCGTGGTCGCAGATCGCAGGCGAATGGATGATCTTTATGGTGCTGGCGCTCGGCATGGCAGTTGCATGCATCCGCCGCGGCATTTGGGATCGCTATCTGAAGCCGGATCTCAAAACCAATGTGGCTGCGAGCGCTGTCGGCGGTCTGGCGATTGCTGTCTTTGTGTTCGGCATGATATTGCGCAACACCGGCGGGGAATTTTGGGGCGTCAGCATTGTGCTGGCAGTCGGTACCGGGCTGTTCACCTTTGCATTGTGCCTCGTTCTGCTGACGATTTTTGCGCGGCTGACGAAAAAACGCCAGCAGAAGCTGGACAATATGGACTGTGAGGACGATGACGAATGAGTCCGAAACAGGAAAAGGCTCCCATCGGGAGCCTTTTTTGCCGTTATCTGTCTGCCATCGCGCCGCGCACGCGGTCGGCGAACGCATACCAGTCGGAGGTTTCATCCACCGCGCCGAGCTTGTATTTTTCCTCTCCGCGCACGACGCGCCAGGTTTTGGTGATACGGGGCGGGACAATGCGCACATCATCTGCGGGCGCATCCGCATCGGATGTTTCTGCGGCTTCATCCACCGGTTCGGCGGGCTGTTCCGGCAGCAGGATGGTGTGTTCCTCCGCCGCTTTGGACGGCTCAAGTGTATACCAGTGGATGCCGTCATCGGCATACAGCGCCGGGTCGAGATGGGTAAAGCCGACGGAATACGGATGCATCTGCCGTGCGGCGTCGCGTGCGAGCTGCTTTGCGGCGCGCGACAGCGATGCGTCGTGCCGCTCCAGCCAGGCATCGGCGGCCTCTGCATTTTCCGCGTGGAAGAGCAGCTTGCCGGACGGCGGGGCGAGCAGCGTGCCGGGCAGGGAGGGCAGATAAATCCAGACCCACGGCTCCTGCGCCTTCTGGAAGGCATAGCCGCATGCCGACCATGTGCCGTTCTTTGCCGGAGCAAAGCGCACGAGCAGGGAACAGGTGGACATGCAGAGAAACGCAATATCCCCCGCGCCGCCGTAATGCCGCGCGCGGTCGAGCAGGCAGCACAGCCCTTCGTGCTCCTCCAGTGTGAGCAGGCGGTGCTTTTCTGCGGGGTCAAGTGCAAACGGGAAACCGGTCAGCGTCATGGGTTGCCTCCTTTGTCCGGTGCATACTGCCAGCCGTATTTGTCCAGCCCGGCTTCCAGTGCGGCAGCGGCATTTTCCAGTGCGGAAAAGCTCCAGCCATCCGCTTCGCGCGCAAGATCCGCGCTGCGTGCAATGGAATAAGGAATGCTGCCGCGGCTGACTGCTTCCAGCCAGGCGGCTTTTGTTTTCCGGTCGAGCGTCAGGCGGATGTCACAGCGGCGCGGTTCCTGTGGCTGCCAGCGCGTGCGCCCCTGTGTGGGCGGCTGTTCGGAAAAATGAAGCCCATCCGCGTCGAAGGTAAATGAAACCGGCGTATCCGCGGCGAAAATGGCGCGCTCCATCGCCTTGGCATGCCGGTTTTTCGGGCTGTACTGTGCACAGGCATCCATCAGCCGTGCAGGCGGCAGCGGGATGGTCTTTCCGTCTTTAACGAGCAAGGTATAAATGGAGGAGGCGGACCAGAAGCCGGGAACAAGGTGCGGCAGGCACAGCCAGAACGGGCGGACATCTTCCATCGGGCAGTACAGCCCTTCGAGCGACAGAATCGGCCGCGCATACAGGTCGCGGCAGCCGCTGTCCACCGCGCGCACCAGTACGGCGTCGGTATCGCTGAGGAAAAAATATACCGTGCCATCCGCCTGCCCGCGCTGCATGTCGGCAAGGCGTTGCTGTAAAAACGCGCCGACTGCATTGGACTGCTGCGGCGGGAGCGGAATCAGGTAATGATAATCCGCTTCAGGCGTGCGGCTGAACAAAAAGATTTCCGGTTTCATGGTGTCACCTCCTCTGGCTGTCAGACTTCGACGATCTGTGATCCGCGGAGCGGGTCGAGAATGGAATGCAGGTTGCCGACATACTGGCGGTACAGTTCAATCTGTTCGTTTTCCTGTCCGGAAAGGCGCTGTAAAATATGCCGCCACTGGAAGCCGGAGACAAAGCCGGGCTTGCGTTCGATCTCCCCGGGAATTTCCTCGCTGTCGTCATAGCCGAGGCGCACGCGGTTTTCCAGCTCGTTCATCACGCCGTATAAAATCGCAAGGTCAAAGCCATAGGGCTGGGGCGGCGCGGTCATTTCGGAATGATAAATGCCGTTTCCATCGCGCCAGGAGTTGGAATTGCCGTCGCCGCAGGTCGAGGTCGGGACAACGGCGATTTTCCAGCCCGGCTGGTTGATGCAGAAGCGCACAGTCGGGTCAAACACCTGTAATGCGCGGTTGACCAGCCCGTGGAAATGATTGTCCTTCAGCTCCTGCGGGATTAAACCGGAATCGCATTTGGTCAGCAGGAGCAAAACGGTGCGCGGCTTGCTGACAAAGGCGGTGTCGCGTTCCGTGCTGAGGATTTCAAAAATCGTGTTGATTTCCAGCGCGATTTTCTGGCGGGCAGGCTCCACACCGCCTTCTTCGGACAGGATATTTGCATCCGCGAACAGCAGCAGCACGTCAGTATCCATAATACGGTGCAGCAGGCGGCTGGATTCCTCCGAGCCTTCGCCCAGCATGGTTTTGAGCACGCCGCCCGGGTAGTCGATCAGCGGCATGTCCAGCAGCGGATAGGTAGGCACATCCGGGCGGAAATGCCCGCCGAAGGCGAATGGAAATTCCGTGGTAATCATCGTACCGGTGCTGACAAAGCCCTGATTGATGTCCGCATAGCGGTTGATGATGCCGGAATTGCGGATGCGTTCCTCCGGCGTCGCGCCGCAGGCCGTCAGGTAATAGCTGTCACGGCGGCGCACCTTGAGCAGCTCCATAATCGCGCCATAGGCATTGCTCTTGCCGCTGCCGCTGACGCCGACGGCGGTCACAATAATCTTACTCATATGATTTTAACCCCTTTGTTATGACCTGAGTCTGCTGCGGCAGGAAATCAGGAAGTCCAGGTTTGTATTTTCTGTGTCACTGAATTCGGCGCGGACTTCGTCCTGTGACTTGTCCGGGTCGGGCTTGTACCAGCTCTGTTCGGCAAAATATGCCGCATCAACCGAATTGGACAGGTCATAGCCGTGGCGGGCATACATCTCATTGATGGCGCGCTGAATCTGTGCGGCGTCCATGCCTTCCACATCGCTGTCCGTCAGGATACGGCGGTGCGATGGCAGGATGTAATTGCCGCCGAACAGGCCGGAAAACCAGTCGCTTACACCGCCTGCCCAGCTGCTGATGGTGCCGCCAATGCCGCCGGAGGAGGTGTCTTCCTGTGTTTCAGGTTCCGTGGTCTGCGTGTTCTCAGCCGGCGCATCCACCTGGTTTGTATCCTCCGGCTCCGTGTTCATGTCCGGCTGCCGGTTTGCTTCACCGGACAGCAGCTGCGGCAGCTCAACCGGCCTGACATCGAGATAGGACATGCCGTTCGGATGAACAGTCAGCCCGACACTCGCGAGCAGCGTGCCGATGCTGCGGTTTGCCGCGTTGACATAGGACAGCGCGGACAGCGGGCCGAGCAGGACAACTGCCACGAGGACAGCGGCAATCAGGCGCTTTGAGAACTGTAACGGCCGGTGCTGGCGTACGGTGAACAGCAGGGAGCCGTCCTCAGCGCGGTAGGTACGCACGCCTTCCAGCCAGCCGCCGGGCAGGCGTTCCAGCTCGCCGTATTTGCTTTTGTCGAATGCGCTGCCGATGCGGCCATATGCGCCGGGTTCCATCGTGACCAGATATTCCCTGCGGTCAATGGGTGCGGCGGTCCGGGTTCCCTTTCGGATGAACGTCAGGTACAGGCACAGCAGCAGGACAACTGCGGCGACCGGGACGGGGAATGACCCGACCAGAACGCCCAGAAAACCGAACTTGCTGCCCAGCCAGACGAGCGCCTCAAACAGCACCAGTGCGAGCAGAATGCCGCGCACAATTTGAAAAAATTGCTTCATAAAAATATGTACCCCCTGCCCGTCCCGGCGTGTTGCATCTGGGACAGGGCAAACAGAAAATGGAGTGGAGCGGTGCGCCCGATATCGGCGAACCGCGACAAACTGCGACAGTTTTATGCTTCACACTATACGGAAAAATTTCCGGCGTGTCAATAGCAGACCTGCACAGAACAGGCGCAAAAAAACGCCCAAACAGGCCGATTCAGCCCGTTTGAGCGCATATTCACAGAAAATTTACCGGATTGTTATCATTTTGTCTTTTTGTGGCGCAGGCGACGGTTGACCTCGTCCATATGTGCCTGTGCATTGCCCTGTGTAATCAGCTCCACACCGGTGTGGATGGTTTCGGGCACTTCCTCACCCTGGTACAGCTTCACGGCATTGCGGATGCATTCCCGTCCGATTTCATAGGCGTCCTGTGCAAATACCGCGTCGATTTCACCGATGCGCACCAGCTCGGAAACCTCCTGCATGCCGTCAAAGGAGACAATATGGATGTCGCCGCTGCGCCCGGCCTGTGCAATCGCGCGCTGTGCGCCGACCGCCATGCTGTCAGACGTGGTGCACACCAGATTGAG
>CALYTA010000045.1 GCA_945486175.1 uncultured Clostridia bacterium
TCAGCCTGCCCTGTTCTATTAGGGAGTTGGTGTCGTGCTTCGGCTAGCCTGTCGTGTAAGTGTCGGAATGAATATAGGAAATTTCCTTCAGCTTGAGGGAGCTTTCGAGCGATGCGCCGTAGTCGATGCCGCGGCCGATGACAAAGACATGATCCTTGTCGGAATGCTGCTTTGCAAGCGCCTTGAGTGCTTCCTCATCGGCGAACAGGCTTTCCAGCTGCTCCGGCAGGGCTTCCAGCGCGGTGAGCAGCTTTGCAGCGGTTTCCGGTGCGATGGTCTGACGGATCTTGCCGAATTTGAGGGCAATCAGGTACAGGACAGCCAGCTGTGTGCTGTAGCCCTTGGTGGTAGCAACAGCGATTTCCGGGCCTGCCATGGTGTACAGGACATCATCGCTCTCGCGGGCAATCGAGCTGCCGACTGCGTTGACGATGGACAGGACATGGACATCGTTTGCCTTTGCTTCGCGCAGTGCTGCCAGCGTATCAGCGGTTTCACCCGACTGGCTGATGGTGATGCACAGGTCATTGCGGCTGAGGATCGGACGGCGGTACCGGAATTCGGATGCCAGATCGACCTCGACCGGGATGCGGGTCAGCTCTTCAATGACATATTTGCCGACGATGCCTGCATGCCAGGCGGAGCCGCAGGCAACAATATGGATGCGGCCGATATTTTTGATCTGCTCTTCGGTCAGGCGGATTTTGTCCAGACGGATGTCGCCGTTGTGGATGCGCGAGCCGATGCAGGTGCGCAGGGCATTCGGCTGCTCCTTGATTTCCTTCATCATGAAGTAATCATAGCCGCCCTTTTCTGCTGCGGAAATGTCATAATCGACGGTGTAAACGTCGCGGTGGATCGGATTGCGGTCGGTATCCAGCAGCTCGACGGAATCTGCCTTGATGATGGCGATTTCATTGTCGTTCAGCAGGTAATAGTTGCGGGTATGGTCGAGTACCGCCGGGATATCGGATGCGATATAGTTTTCATGCTCGCCGAGGCCGATAATCATCGGGCTGTCCTTGCGGACAGCAAGCAGGGTGTCCGGATAATCGGTGCACAGGATGCCAAGTGCATACGAACCGCGGATGCGGCTGATGACCTTGATGAGTGTGCCGACCAGGTCGCCGTCATACAGCTTGTCGAACAGCTGTGCGACAACCTCGGTGTCGGTCTCCGAACGGAAGACAACACCCTGGGATTCCAGCTCTTCCTTCAGCGGGATATAGTTTTCAATGATGCCGTTGTGTACAACGGTAATGCGTCCGCTCATGCTGGTGTGCGGATGGGAATTGATGTCATTCGGTGCGCCGTGGGTTGCCCAGCGGGTATGGCCGATGCCCAGCGAGCCGGGGATGCCGCCGGCTGCGTCAACCTTTTCGCGCAGCGTTGCCAGACGGCCCTGCGACTTCATGGTGCGCACCTTGTCAGAAAAGACTGCAATTCCGGCAGAGTCATAGCCGCGGTATTCCAGCTTCTGAAGGCCTTCCAGCAGGAAGGGCGCCGCTTCATTGTAGCCTGCATAACCTACGATTCCACACATAGTTCATTACCTCCGAGGTATAAAGATTTGATTGGGACACAATTGCGTTTCCTTCTGTGCCTGCAGTTTCCCGCAGGGTTTGTAGAAACGCCTTCGCCCGCGTGTCCGGCCGGGCGGGAAGCATCCGCCGAATTTTCGATCACTTCCACCTCGTCAGCATACCCTGCACGGCAGCTCTGGCGCTTGGTTCCGGGCTGGCAGAATTGCGTTTCTGCCGCGATGGTTTCGCCGTGTGCAGCGGCGCCGGATGGGAACCTGCCCACCCTCTTACACCGCAATATTATACCATGTAATATCCGAAATAGGAAGGGCAATGATTGCCAATTTCCCGCAGGTGAGAGTATATGGCTTGTAAAATATATCTATAAGGAGACTGAAACCACCAACATAAACCACAAAACTTCAACATCTATTGACATTTTGTTCCCGGCGGTATATTGTGAATACAAATAAAAATCAAACGGAAGGACTGAATGTTTTTTGACAGTACTTAGAATTCTATCCGGCCCGATTATCGGTGCCATCATCGGCTACTGTACCAACTATATTGCGGTAAAAATGCTGTTCCGCCCACTGCGTCCGGTGAAGCTGTTCGGCAGGCAGCTGCCGTTTACGCCGGGCATCATCCCCAAGGGGAAGGCACGGCTGGCGCGCGCCATCGGCGGTGTTGTCGGCACACAGCTGCTGACGGAAGATGACCTGAAGCAGTCGCTGCTGAATGACAGCGTGACGGACAGCCTGCGCCGCAGCATTGACGGCGCACTGGAGAGCAAAGCGGATGTCACGCTGAGGGAAGCCTGCTGCAAAGCGGTTGATGAGACAAAATATGATGCGGGAAGCGCAGTCATGCAGGAAAAACTCGCGGAAACGCTTGCGGACCGCGTCAATGACATGCAGCTGGGCGATACCATCGCACAGCAGGTGCTCGAAGCAGTGCGGCAGAAGGTATCCGGCTCGCTCATCGGCATGATGCTCAGCGGCGATATGCTGGACAGCTTTGCCGGCCCGATCCGCGACGGCGTAGACAGTTATTTACAGGGAAATGCCTATGCGCTGCTGTATCCGCAGGTCACAAAGCTGTGGGGCGAGGCAGAACAGAAGAACATCGGCGACGTCAATGCGCTGCTGACGGAAGCAGGCGTTTCCCTGACCGATATTGTGCTCCATGTATATGAAGCTGTTGTTTCGGAAAAGGCGGCAGGCATCCTGCAATCACTCGACCTCGGCGGCATTGCGGAGCAGAAGGTAAATGCGATGCAGCCGGAGGAGCTGGAACAGCTGGTGCTGTCCGTTATGAAAAAGGAGCTGAATGCAGTCGTGAGCCTCGGCGCACTGGTCGGCTTTATCCTCGGACTGCTCAACCTGATTTTCTAAGGCGTATCTGAAAAGTCGAAAATTCTGACACGGGAGGAATTGGGAAATGTTTGAAGAAGAACTGCGCGGACGGGCGGTGCTCATCTGGCTGGATGACAACGCACCGGTGCTCAAAACTGATTATCTGGAAGAAATGATGATGCAGGCGCCGCAGGCGACGCTGGCACAGACCGCGCAGTCGGTCGCACGGCAGTTCGGCCTGACCGGCACACATTGGACACTGTGTAGCTGTTCATTCGGAAAGGAAGGCGCACAGACGCATCCGGTTTCCGATGCGCAGATGCTCGGCGAGCTGCGGCTGCCGATGACACTGGCACTGATCGATGACGAGGACATGCAGAAGCAGTGCCATGCACTGGCGCAAGGCAACGCGTGAAAGGAGAGCGGCTATGAAATATGTTGAACTCCATATTCCCGCACTGGCGGAGCCGGAAAACCAGCCCAAATGGATGCGCCATTTGGGAACGGTCAACCACCACCGCATGCTGGTCTGCCGCCATTGCTTCCGTCTGGGCTTATACCGGCAGGGACTGATGCATGACCTGTCCAAGTACAATCCCGTGGAATTTCTCGTCGGTGCGAAATATTACCAGGGCTTCCAGAGCCCGAACAATGCCGAACGCATGGACCGCGGCTACAGCAGCGCATGGCTGCACCACAAGGGCCGCAACAAGCACCATCTGGAATACTGGATTGACTATTCCCTCGGTGAGGAAAGCCCGCTTGCCGGTATGAAAATGCCGGTGGAATATGTCGCGGAGATGTTCTGCGACCGCGTCGCGGCGAGCAAGACCTATCTCGGCGACAAATACACCGACGGCGCGCCGCTGGCATATTATGAGAAATCCAAGTCGCATTACCTCATGCATCCGGAGACACGCGCACTGCTCGAGCAGATGCTCATGATGCTCGCGGAACAGGGCGAGGAGCGGACATTCAACTATATCCGCTATCATATTCTGAAAAAATAAGAGAAAAATAAAACGAAAGGCACGGGAAACCGTGCCTTTTTCCGTAAAAAAGGCTCCCTGCTATGAGGGAGCCTTTGGGGTATGCGATAACAGCGACAGGGCAATGTACAACAGGCTTACGCACCGGGCTGCAGGATATACCGCTCAATTGCCCGGCTGACGCCATGGTTGTCGTTGGTGTCCGTCGTGACGTCTGCAAGCGCGCGGATATGTTCCGGCGCATTCGCCATGGCGACACCCAGTCCGGCGGCCTGCAGCATGGTGCGGTCATTGTCGCTGTCGCCGCATGCCATGACCTGTCCGGCAGTCAGGCCGAGATGCTTTGCCAGCTCCAGCAGCGCGGTGCCCTTGTCCGTGCCCTTGGCGTTGATTTCAATGTTTTTCAGGCCGCAGAACACCGATGCCTCTGCTTCATACAGGCCGGTTTTCTGCATGTCCGTCAGCCATGCGTCGAGGTCACGCGCATCGCCGTAGACAATCGCCTTGAAGATGGTCTCACCGGACAGCGCGCGCCACTGCTCCGGGGCATCCACATAACGATAGTGGGAAAAATCGATGGAGACACGGCCGCGGGCACGGGCGATTTCATCAAAAAATGCCTTGCATTTTGCGCCGTACCAGATGGTGCGCTCACCGTAGAAGCTCGGTTCCACGCCGTGCTTTTCGCACAGCGTCAGCAGCATATCGATGTGCTCCGGTGTCATCGTGTGGCGGTAGATGGTTTCACCGGCGGCAGAAGTAATGCGCGCGCCGTTTTCCGTGATAATCCAGTCGACGCCGCCGGCTGCCTTTGCATGCGAAGCGGAATCGAGCGTGGAGCGCCCGGTGCACAGGGCAGCGGCAACGCCCGCCTGCCGCGCCTGCTGGAGCGCATTGCGTTCGGATTCATGTACCTGGCTGTCTGTGCCGAGCAGCGTGCCGTCCAGATCCAGCCCGATGAGCTTGATAGGGGAAGAGGTCATTTTTACAGTCACCTTTTTTATAAAATTGCGGATGGAAATTACGGCTTCATTATAGCATGGCGCTTTCCGGCGTGTAAAGCAGAGAAATCGGGCAAAAAACGGCGATGCTTTGTGAAATTTGGTAGAAATCTGACGATTTATGCGGTATACTGGGAGAGGAACGACTGTGACAGGAGGGGAACATCCGTATGAAGAAACGATATCTGCTGCTGATTCCGGTAGCGGCCTGTGTGATTGCGTGTGCCGCCGCGGTGGGGTACATCCAGTTTCACCCGGAGCATGCACCGGCAGGCACGCCGTCCGCACTGGTGAAGACAGAGGAGCCTGCGGCGCAGCCGGAACAGGCACAGGAACCGGAGGAGCCGGCTGAACTGACCGCAGATCAGAAGCGTGCGCAGGAGATTTTGAACGGCATGACGCTCGACCAGAAGATTTACCAGATGATGTTTGTGCGTCCGGAAACGCTGACCAATGTCGGCAAGGTGGTGCGTGCAGGTGATGCGACGCGCAAGGCGATTGAAGAAAAACCGGTCGGCGGCATCATCTATTTCTCGCAGAATTTCCAGGGCACGAGCCAGACCACGACCATGCTCTCCAATACGCAGGAATATGCGCGTGCGGCGGGAGCAAATATCCCGCTGTTCATGGGCGTCGATGAAGAGGGCGGCACCGTGGCACGGGTCGCCGATGTGCTGGGCACGACGAAATTTGACGACATGGCGGAGTATGGAGAACGGGCGGATGCCCAGGAAGCCTACGACATCGGCAAGACGCTTGCGACGGATATCAGCGGCTTTGGCTTCAATGTGGATTTTGCACCGGTCGCCGATGTGCTGAGCAATGAAAACAATACGGAAATCGGCGCGCGTTCGTTCGGCAGTGATCCCAGTGTCGTTTCCATTATGGTGGAAAACGAGGTCATGGGCTTGCAGGAGAGCGGCGTCATGGCGGCACTCAAGCATTTTCCGGGCCACGGCAGCACGGAGACCAATTCGCATGAGGGCACCTCCACAACCGACCGGACGCTGGACGAGCTGAAGGAATGCGACCTCAAGCCGTTCGAGGCGGGTATCGATCAGGAAGCGGCATTTGTGCTGGTCTCCCATATGACCGCGACGGAGCTGGACAGCGTGCCGTGCTCGCTGTCATCGAAGGTCATCACTGACCTGCTGCGGGGCGAAATGGGGTATGACGGCATTGTTATCACTGACGGCATGGATATGGGCGCGATTACAGACAACTACAGCAACGGCGATGCCGCTGTGAAGGCAGTCCAGGCGGGCGTGGACATGCTGCTCTGCCCGCCGAGCATCGACGACGCCTGTGAAGCGCTGTCTCAGGCGGTTGCAGACGGCGAGATCACGGAAGAACGCATCGACGAGAGCATCATGCGCATTCTGACGGCAAAGCTGGAATACGGCCTGATGAACTGATCCAGAAAGCAAAACAGCACCCGGAAAACCGGGTGCTGTTTTTATATGTGCGGATGGAGTCAGTCCGCAAGGATTTCCGCCTTGCGCTCGAGCAGCTCGTTGCCGAGCAGCTGCGCCTGTACATTTTCAAAGCCGAGGCGCTGGATGGTGTCCGAGAAGCGTTCGCCCTTGATGCCCTGGTCGCGGAACAGCAGGATTGCCTTTTCGACGACGTCCAGGACCTCTTCCTTGGAGGTGAACAGTTTCTTCAGCGGGATGCCGTGTGCGCTCTTCTTGCCCCAGCGTCCGCCGATGTAGACGCGGTAGCCGTAAACGGCGTTATCGCGTGCATGGAACGGGCACTTGCCGACACAGCGTCCGCAGCGGGTACAGACAGCCGGGTCGACCGACAGCTTGCCGTCGACAACATGTGCTGCGTCGACCGGACAGGCCTTTTCGACCTGGCACTTGCCACAGCCGCGGCATTTGTCCGCCTCGAAGCCCGGCACGCGCTGGCCGACAATGCCCAGGTCATTCAGGTTGGGCTTGACACAGTTGTTCGGGCAGCCGCCGACCGCGATCTTAAACTTGTGCGGCAGCGCTACATCGCCATAGCCCTTGAAAAAGCGCTCGTGGATCTCGTCGGCGATGCCGTAGGAATCCAGCAGGCCGTACTGGCAGGTGGTACCCTTGCAGGAGACAACCGGGCGGACCTTTGCGCCCGTGCCGCCGGTTTCAAGGCCGGCCTCTGCCAGGAATGCGCGGATGGCGTCGATGTTCTCATACGGAACACCCTGGATTTCCAGTGTCAGGCGGGTGGTCATGGAGACCTCGCCGCAGCCGAACTTCGCGGCAGCTTCCGTGATGCGTGCGAGCTCGTCTGCCGTCACCTTGCCATTGCGGGTGATGACGCGGCAGTTGAACAGGTCCGTCCCCTTGCGGTGCAGGAAGCCGAGCGCCTTGACGCG
>CALYTA010000046.1 GCA_945486175.1 uncultured Clostridia bacterium
TGAACTCACGCAGCAGACGGTCGACGATGATCTCCAGATGGAGCTCGCCCATGCCTGCGATGATGGTCTGACCGGTTTCCTCGTCGGTGTAGGTCTTGAAGGTCGGGTCTTCTTCTGCCAGCTTTGCCAGCGCGATGCCCATCTTCTCCTGACCGGCCTTGGTCTTCGGCTCGATTGCAACACGGATAACCGGATCCGGGAAGTTCATGGACTCCAGGATGATCGGGTGCTTTTCGTCGCACAGCGTGTCGCCGGTGGTGGTGTTCTTGAAGCCTACAGCTGCAGCGATATCGCCGGAGTATACCTTGGTGATATCCTCACGATGGTTTGCATGCATCAGCAGCAGGCGGCCCAGTCTCTCGCGCTTATCCTTGGTTGCGTTGAGGACAGAGGTGCCTGCGTCAACGGTACCGGAGTATACGCGGATGAAGGACAGACGGCCAACGAACGGGTCGGTGGCAATCTTGAACGCCAGTGCAGAGAACGGAGCCTCGTCGTCGGACGGACGCTCGTCCTCCTCGCCGGTATCCGGGTTGATACCCTTGATCGGCGGAATGTCGACCGGAGCCGGCATGTAATCAATAACAGCATCCAGCAGCATCTGAACGCCCTTATTGCGGTAAGCGGTACCGCAGAGTACCGGTACAAGCTCATTTGCGATGGTTGCCTTGCGGAGTGCGGCCTTGAGCTCCTCAACGGTGATCTCTTCGCCCTCCAGGTACTTCATCATCAGATCGTCATCGGTCTCGGTGATGGACTCAACCATGGCGTCATGGTATTCCTGCGCCTTGTCGAGCATGTCAGCCGGGATATCCTCATCGCGGACGTCCTTGCCGAGGTCATCATAGTAAACCTCTGCGCGCATCGTCATTAGGTCGATGATACCGACGAAATCGCTCTCGGAACCAATCGGCAGCTGAATCGGAACCGGCTTACACTTCAGACGATCCTTCATCATTTCAACTACGTTGTAGAAGTTCGCGCCCATGATATCCATCTTGTTGACGAATGCCATACGCGGAACCTTGTAGTCGTCAGCCTGATGCCAAACGGTCTCAGACTGCGGCTCGACGCCGCCCTTTGCGCAGAATACGCAGACAGAGCCGTCGAGGACACGCAGGGAACGCTGTACTTCTACGGTGAAGTCAACGTGGCCCGGGGTGTCGATGATATTGATACGATGGCCCTTCCAGTGGCAGGTGGTAGCAGCAGAGGTGATGGTGATGCCGCGCTCCTGCTCCTGCGCCATCCAGTCCATGACAGCGGCGCCTTCGTGCGTCTCACCGATCTTGTGCGTACGGCCCGTGTAGAACAGGATACGCTCGGTGGTCGTCGTCTTGCCGGCGTCGATATGCGCCATGATACCAATATTACGGGTTTTTTCCAGTGTAAACTCTCTGGGCATAGTGTTCTCCTTTCGTAAAGCTACCCAATACAGACCAAATTAGAATCTGTAATGTGCAAACGCCTTGTTAGCCTCTGCCATCTTATGGGTGTCTTCACGCTTCTTAACGGCGCCGCCCAGATTGTTCACAGCGTCCATGATTTCGCCTGCCAGTCTCTCTGCCATCGTTCTCTCAGAACGGGCACGGGAGTACTTGGTGATCCAGCGCAGACCCAGGGTCTGGCGTCTCTCCGGGCGAACCTCCATCGGAACCTGGTACGTAGCACCGCCGACACGGCGAGCCTTAACTTCCAGAGACGGCATGATATTATCCATTGCCTCAGTAAATACTTCTAACGGATCGCGGCCAGTCTTCTCCTTCACGATGTCAAAAGCACCGTAAACAACCTTCTGGGCTACGCCCTTCTTACCGTCGAGCATGATCGAGTTAATCAGCTTGGTAACGAGCTGGGAGCCGTAGAGCGGATCCGGAAGAACCTCTCTCTTGGGAACAAATCCTCTTCTTGGCACGATACTTCCCTCCTTCACAAAAAAATGATTTCATAGGTACTTCAAAAGCCACCCCTGGCTTTTGTCATCGCCTGTCCGAGGAGTCTGAAACAAATCTATTCAAACACGCTCAGGACAAAGCTTCTTTTGCTTTGCTGAACCGAAAAGTGTTCAAGTCAAACGCACGGGTTAAGTGTGGGTTTTGATTTGGGCTTTTGTTTACTTGCCCGGCTTCGGACGCTTCGCGCCGTACTTGGAGCGGGCCTGATGGCGGTTTGCAACGCCCTGGGTATCGAGGGAACCGCGGATGATGTGGTAACGAACACCGGGAAGGTCCTTGACACGGCCGCCGCGAATCATAACGACGGAGTGCTCCTGCAGGTTGTGGCCGATGCCCGGGATATAAGCGGAAACTTCCATACCGTTGGTCAGCTTAACACGAGCGACCTTACGCAGTGCGGAGTTCGGCTTTTTCGGGGTCATGGTCTTGACAGTAGTGCAGACGCCTCTCTTCTGCGGGGACGGCTGGCTGGTTGCCTTCTTCTTCAGGGAGTTCAGACCTACCTGAAGAGCCGGAGCGGTAGACTTGTACGCTACTTCCTGTCTGCCCTTGCGAACGAGCTGGTTAAAGGTTGGCATTTAACTGGCACCTCCTTAAATAAGAATGAATAGATTTATTTCAGCGGGAGTTTGTCCCGTTAAAATCGAACTTATTCTGTGACCGCGACAACGGCAGCGCCGACTGCGATGCCGACTGCCTCGCCCAATTGTTTCATAGACGACACCCCGGTCACTTCGACATTGTGTTCCTCACACAGTGTCCGGATAGGGTCGGTAATCCGCCGCTCTGCGTCCGCGGCAATGAATACCTGCTTTGCGCCGCCGTCACGGATGACTTTCTTAGACTGCTTGACACCGACGACTTTTGCCGCCGAAGACAGCTCTGAGAGCATAACGATACCTCCTTATCGCATACCCGTTTATTTTACCCTATGAACCCCCTGTTGTCAATCTTTTTTTCTTCGATTTTACAAAGCAGAAAACAGCATTCCCTCTCAGCCGGGTTTTATTCATACATTTGCACAAACCGGAAAAATTTTTTGAAAAAGGGGTGCATAGCCGGGTGGAAAATCGCATGCAGGAGGCATCCTGCATTCCTGCAAAGTGTCACCGGAACAGGCCCCTGAGGGCGTACATCAGCCCCTTCTCCCATGCCTTGTCATACTTCGCCTGCTTTTCACTCGCCTGGTACACCGTATTATGGTAACGCAGGTATCCCCCCGACAGGAAGCCAAACGCAAACACCGCTGCCAGCGTGGCAGAGATGAGCTGCCTGCGCGCCGCGGGATGGCCAGAGATCCATTGCCACAGGGCAAAAACCGCATATGCCCCTACCAACACGATAATCAGAGGCAGCGCCATTTCCCCAAAAAACGAGTCCAGCTTCACATCCTTGCAGTATTTGCGCAGCATCAGATCACGGCGCGCCAGCCGGACACAGAGCGCCAGCATCGCCGCAACCACAGCGAAGCAGGCGTATTTCCAGTATTTGTCGTTTCTCATGGTTTTATCCCTCACACCAGCCAATTTTCCGGATTTTTTGCCAGATTTTCAATGTCACGGAAGGCTTTTGCCGCATGCCAGCCGTCTGCTGCCGCATGATTGAGCGAAACGGAGACCGGCAAAAACAATCTCCCCTCCCGCTCGTGCCACTTCCCCATCAGGAAAATCGGAAACAGCATCTGCGGCGAGGTATAGGTATCACAGCCATGCCCGGTGAAGCTGAGCCAGGGCAGCATGGACAGCGAAGTAAAGTTATCCGGCCGGCCTTCTTTTGCCTTGACGCCCTTGACACTGGCATATCTCGTCATATCTTCCACAGCCTGTGCATAAAACGCGCGGAAATCATCATCCCATTCCGTCCAGATATCGGAAAACGTGTGGTCATCCTCATGAAAAATCGTGTAGGACGGCACACAGTACTCCCAATAACCCGGATTCCCTTCCGCATCCACTGCCATGCGCAGCTCCATCGTGTCATTGACAATGCGCATGACCATCCAGAGCGCCACGGGATAAAATCTGAGCTTTTTCTCCTTCACCCGTCGATGCAGCTCCGTAATATCAATCTCATAATTCAGGTTGTATCGCGTGCGCACAACGTCGGTATAGTACCGGAAATGCTCCGCACGCGGCCAGGTTTTACAGTCCAGCGGATGAAACAACATGATTCTCGCCTCCTGTTGACAGTATACCATACCCGCAGGAGATTCGCACGCACTTGTCCGGCTGCTATCTGCGCCAAATTGATGCCATATACAGAACTATAAACAAGGATATGAAAAAAGCATATAAACAGAAAAACAATAAAAAACAGACGCTGTGCGTGTCTGCACAGCGTCTGCCTGTATCTTATTGTACCACAAACCGGAAATCCCTGCCAGTCGGCGGACCTGTATGTCCGCCGGCACGGGCTCGCGCGGGAGCGCGGGCAGAGGTTTTCTTTTGCTGACTTTTCTTTTCCTCAAAAAGAAAAGTCAGTCGAGGTTGTGGATTTCTTCGTAATGGCCGTCGCGGTATTCCTTGAGGCCGGAGCCTGCCGGAATCAGCTTGCCGATCAGGACGTTTTCCTTCAGGCCGGTCAGCGGGTCGATCTTGCCCTTGATGGCTGCATCGGTCAGGACACGGGTGGTCTCCTGGAAGGATGCGGCAGACAGGAAGGAATCGGTTGCCAGCGCAGCCTTGGTGATACCCATCAGCACCGGAGAGTAGGTCGCCAGCTTCAGCTCGGTCTCACCTGCATCGATGCGCTCCTGAACCTTGTTGTTCTCATCCTCGAACTCGATCAGGCTCATCATTGCGCCCGGCAGCATCTCAGTGTCGCCTGCATCCTCAACCTTGATCTTGTGCATCATCTGGCGGACAATAACCTCAATGTGCTTGTCGTTCAGATCAACGCCCTGCTGACGGTAAACCTTCTGGACTTCCTTAATCAGGTAATCCTGTACCGCACGCGGGTCGAGAATGCGCAGAATATCATGCGGATTGAGTGCGCCTTCGTTCAGCTGCTGGCCCTGTACAACCTCTTCGCCATCGACAACGCGGATGCCGGAGGACGATGCGAGCTGATAGCTCTTGGTCTCGCCGGTCTTGCTGTTGACGATATTGACCGTCTTGACAGTGGTGCGCTTGCTTTCCTCGATGGTGACAATGCCGCCGATTTCTGCCAGCGTTGCAACCTTCTTCGGCTTTCTCGCCTCGAACAGTTCTTCAACTCGCGGAAGACCCTGGGTAATATCGGAACCTGCGATACCGCCGGAATGGAAGGTACGCATGGTCAGCTGGGTGCCCGGCTCGCCGATGGACTGTGCCGCGATGATGCCGACAGCCTCGCCCATTGCACACGGTGCATTGAACGCCAGGTTGGAACCATAGCAGTGTGCGCAGACGCCCTTGCGTGCACGGCACTGCAGAACGGTGCGAATCTGTACCTTCTTGATGCCCGCATCGACAATGCGCTTGGCATCGTCCTCGGTCATCATGTCTTCCTTTCTCTGGAGCAGCTCACCCGTCGCCGGATCATACAGGTCTTCGACCAGATAACGACCTGCCAGACGCTCTGCAAACGGCTCGATGACGGAATTGCCATCCATGATGTCCTCGACCCAGATGCCGCTGGTCGCGCCGCAGTCTTCCTCGCGGATGATGACTTCCTGCGATACATCGACCATTCGACGGGTCAGGTAACCGGAGTCCGCGGTACGCAGTGCGGTATCCGCCAGACCCTTACGGGCGCCTCGTGCGGAGGTGAAGTACTCAAGTACGGACAGACCCTCACGGAAGTTCGACTTGATCGGAATCTCGATCGTCTTACCGGCCGCGTTTGCCATCAGGCCACGCATACCTGCCAGCTGACGAATCTGGTTGATCGAACCACGGGCACCGGACTGTGCCATCATCGTGATCGGGTTGAAGCGGTCCATGTTGGAGGTCAGTGCCTCGGTAACGTCGTTGGTGGTCTTCTCCCACTCGCGGACAACCAGGCGATAACGCTCTTCATCGGTAATGAAGCCGCGCTTATACTTCTTGTCGATCATGGCAACCTTCTTCTCGGATGCCGCGATCAGCTCCGGCTTCTCCTTCGGAACGAAGATATCGGAGAACGAAACAGTCAGTGCGCCCTTGGTGGAATATTTATAGCCCATCGACTTGATGGAGTCCAGAACCTCAGCAGTCTTATTGAAGCCATGGATGCGGATGCAGCGGTCAACAATCTTGCTGAGTTCCTTCTTGCCGCAGGTCTGCATGATCTCCAGCTTGAGCATATCCTGCTTGGTCTTTCTCTCGACAAAGCCCAGATCCTGCGGAATCTTCTGGTTAAAGATCAGACGACCAGCAGTTGCATCGACCAGACCGCTGACGATTTCACCGTCGATTTCCTTGGTCATGCGCACCTTGATCGGCGCATGGATTTCAATGACGCCCTCATCATATGCCATGAGTGCTTCATCGGTATTGCGGAATACCTTGCCTGCACCGCGCTCGGTGTCGCGGTCAATGGTCAGATAGTAAGAACCAAGGACCATATCCTGCGACGGAACGGTAACCGGCTTGCCGTCCTGCGGCTTGAGCAGGTTGTTTGCAGACAGCATCAGCAGGCGTGCCTCTGCCTGTGCCTCAACGGACAGCGGCAGATGCACTGCCATCTGGTCACCGTCGAAGTCGGCGTTAAATGCGGTACAAACCAGCGGATGCAGCTTGATTGCACGGCCCTCGACCAGAATCGGCTCGAATGCCTCGATGCCCAGACGGTGCAGGGTCGGTGCACGGTTCAGCATAACCGGATGGCCCTTGATGACGGTTTCGAGTGCGTCCCAAACCTCCGGCTTGCCGCGCTCGACCATCTTCTTGGCCGACTTAATATTGGAAGCCAGACCATCCTGAACCAGACGCTTCATGATGAACGGCTTAAACAGCTCGATTGCCATTTCCTTCGGCAGGCCGCACTGATAAATCTTCAGATCCGGGCCTACGACGATAACCGAACGGCCGGAGTAGTCAACACGCTTGCCGAGCAGGTTCTGACGGAAACGGCCCTGCTTGCCCTTCAGCATGTCAGACAGCGACTTGAGCGGGCGGTTGTTCGGGCCGGTGACCGGGCGGCCACGGCGGCCGTTGTCGATCAGCGCGTCAACGGCTTCCTGCAGCATGCGCTTCTCGTTGCGGACAATGATATCCGGCGCACCCAGCTCAAGCAGGCGCTTGAGTCGGTTGTTTCGGTTGATGACACGGCGGTACAGATCATTCAGATCGGAGGT
>CALYTA010000047.1 GCA_945486175.1 uncultured Clostridia bacterium
GACAGACGGGAGGATGGACGGATGAACGTATATGATTTTGACCAGACCATCTACCATGGCGACAGCACGGTAGATTTCTATTTTTACTGCCTGCGGCACAAGCCGCTGATGCTGCGCAGTGTGCCGGGAACCATCGGCGGCTTTGCACTGTACGGCGCAAAGCTGTGGGACAAGACAAAGGCCAAGCAGCAGATGTACCGCTTCCTGACCGCCATCGGCGATTCCGAGCAGGTGGTGCAGGAATTCTGGCGCACGCATATCCGGAACATCAAGCCGTGGTACATAGAAAAGACCCGGCGGGAGGACGATGTCATTATTTCCGCGTCGCCGGAATTTTTGTTAAAACCCGCCTGTGAACAGCTCGGCATCAAATACCTGATGGCGTCGCGCGTCGATGCGCATACGGGCCAA
Source organism: uncultured Clostridia bacterium (assembly GCA_945486175.1). Classification (GTDB taxonomy): domain Bacteria; phylum Bacillota; class Clostridia; order Oscillospirales; family Butyricicoccaceae; genus Butyricicoccus_A. The sequence goes on from CALYTA010000047.1 coordinate 412, forward strand.
TATACCGGCGTCAACTGCTGGGGTGAGGAAAAGGTGCGCCGGTTCCGAGAGGTATTCGGAGATGCGCAGATTGAGACCTTTTACTCCGATTCGCTGTCCGATACGCCGCTTGCGCGCGAGGCAAAGACCGCGTGGATTGTGCGCGGGGATGAACTGGTTCCGTGGGCGGAATGGGAAAAGAAAAAGAAGAAAAAAGAATGATACAGGAAAAAAGCGCCCTGCCGGGAATCCGGCGGGGTGCTCTGTCTTGCGGCAGAAATCAGCTCTTGCAGTCCTGCAACAGCAGCCGCTTGATGTCCCACAGCCTGCGGGACAGGTCGACATAATAGGTGTGCGGATTTTCAAAGCGCTGCACTTCCTCCCACAGCAGGCCGACCTGCTCGGTGCAGTATGCCTGAATGTCATGGATGGACGGCAGCTCATAGACGCGCTTTCCGTTTTTGAAAATCGGAATCTGAAGCTCTTTTACTGTGAAGTTGGTGAGCGTCTTGGTTTTCCATGTCGCGTTCGGGTCGAAAATCGTGTGGGGTGTGTCCGGATCAATGACTTCGTCATAGACGCACAGCTCATCCGCCAGCGCCTTGCCGCTTTCATTGTCGAAAAAGCGGTACAGCTTTTTGAAATGCGGGTTGGTGATCTTGGTGGTGTTTTCACTCACCTTGATTTTCGGGATAATCGTGCCGTCCGGCGCTTCGACCGCCACCAGCTTGTATACGCCGCCAAAGACCGGCGCGCTGCGCGCGGTAATCAGGCGCTCGCCCACCCCGAAGGTGTCAATGCAGGCGCCCTGCATCAGCAAGTCGCGGATCAGGTGCTCATCAAGCGCGTTGGACGCGGTGATTTTACAGCAGGACAGTCCCGCTTCGTCGAGCATTTTGCGCGCCTGCCGCGACAGATAGGCGATGTCGCCGGAATCCAGGCGGATCGCGAAATTTGTGATGCCCTTGGGCAGCAAAACTTCCTTGAAGGCGCGGATGGCATTCGGCACGCCGCTTTTCAGCGTGTTATAGGTGTCGACCAGCAGCGTCGTGTTGTTCGGATACAGCTCACAGTATGTCTTGAATGCGTCATATTCGCTGTCGAACATCTGCACCCATGAATGTGCCATGGTGCCGCCCGCGGGGACGCCATATAACTCGTCGGTCAGCGTGCATGCCGTACCGGCACAGCCGCCGATGTATGCCGCGCGCGCACCGATGACCGCGCCGTCCGCGCCCTGTGCACGGCGGGAGCCAAATTCCAGCACAACACGGCCCTGTGCGGCGCGCACAATGCGTTTGGCCTTGGTGGCGATCAGCGACTGATGATTGATGGCGAGCAGGACAAAGGTCTCAATCAATTGCGCTTCGATTGCCGGGGCGCGTACCGTCAGAATGGGCTCGTTCGGGAATACCGGCGTGCCCTCCGGCACGGCGTAAATATCGCCGGTGAATTTGAAATCGCGCAGATAGGCGAGGAATTTTTCGTCAAACAGGTTTTTGGAACGCAGATATTCAATGTCCTCCTCATCGAAATGAAGCTGCTCGATATACTGCACGACCTGCTCCAGCCCTGCCGCAATCGCAAAGCCGCCGCCGTCCGGTACCGTGCGGAAAAATACGTCAAAATAGGTATTCCGTTTATAAAAGCCGTTGAGGAAATACCCATTGCTCATGGTCAGCTCATAAAAATCGCAGAGCATGGAAAGATTTTCTCGTTGCATCACAGTCACTTCCTGTTCCCGGTTGGATTTGATGTATCCAGTATACCCGATTTTGCGGGGACAATCAATTTGTCTGCATGCATATGCAGCCGGTCGGCAGGAGAAACTACAGGGACAGAACAAAAAGGGAAAAGAAGGGATTGACAATGGTGCCTTGATTTGGTATTCTAATAGCAGTTAGCGAGAGCTAACTATAAGCGGGCTGTCAAAACAGCCCATATTTTTGGAATTTGAGTTAGCGTTAGCTAATTATGGGAGTGGAGGATATGAATAAAACACTGGAGGAAATGCTGGTGGAGCAGTGCGCACCGACGCTGGCGGGGGTGAAGCCTGCGAATCTGTTCCGCTGCCCGGATCATGCAGAGCTGTACCACTCGGTGCAGGAGTGGAACAACCGACTGCGCGCGAGCGGCATTCGCATCCGCGTGCTCAAGCGCTGCCGCCGCACACACGCGTGCCTGATCTATGTGTGCCGCTGGGACTGGATCTGCCGCACACTGGCACAGCAGGACACGGCGGAATTTCTGCGCGCAAATGGCTATGACCTGTCGAAGGGGACGGAGGGCGTGTTGTGCCAGCTGTCGCGCCGTTTGTGCGTACAGGAGAATTTTCCGCATGAAATCGGTGTATTTCTGGGTTATCCGCTGCATGATGTAATTGGATTTATTGAAAACCGGGGACAGAATTATTCCTGCTGCGGGCACTGGAAGTGCTATGGGGATGCAGACCGGGCACAGCGGACATTCGATGCCTATAAGCGCTGCACCGCGGTGTATAAGCGCATGTACCGCCGCGGCGTGCCGCTGATCAAGCTGGTTGTCGCCGCATAAAAGGACAGATACAAAAAGGAGCCCCGGCAGTCTGCTTGGACTGCCGGGGCTTTGTGCGCCCAAAAATGAAATTATTCCACGGTGTTGTGCAGGGCGCCGATGCCCTCGATTTCACAGACGACGGTATCGCCCGGATTGAGGAACTGCGGCGGCTCCAGCCCCATGCCGACGCCGGATGGTGTGCCGGTCGCGATGATGGTTCCGGCGCACAGCGTCATGCCACGGGACAGCTCGGAAATTATTTCCGCAATGCCGTGAATCAGGTATGAGGTGTTGCTGTCCTGCCGCAGCTCGCCATTTACTGTGCAGCGGATATCCAGTGCGGGCGGGAAGGCAACCTCATCCGCCGTCAGGATACACGGGCCGCACGGAGTAAAGCCATCGAGGCTCTTGCCAAAATACCACTGCTTGTGCGCGGTCTGCAAATTGCGCGCGGATACATCGTTGACGATGGTATAGCCGAAAATGTAGTCTGCGGCGTCCTCCGGCTGCACGCAGAAGGCGTCTTTGCCGAGAATGACGCCCAGCTCGCACTCGTAGTCGAGACTGTCGACAAGGCCCGGATAGGATGGGATGGGATCGCCGTCGCCGGATGCGGTGTGCACGCGCTTGCTGAAATAAATCGCCTTCGGGCGTTCGCCTCCGAACGCTTCGCCGTTGAACCGGCTGGCTTCTTCCGCGTGCGCGGCATAATTGATGCCGAGACACAGCACATCCTGCTTCGGGTGCGGGATCGGGGCGCACAGGGTCACCGGTTCGTCCAGAGGCTGTTTGCCTGCCGGGTCGAGCGTTGTGCGCAGGAATGCCGCGCTGTCGGCGATCAGTGCGTTCATATCGGCATAGTGCAGGCCGAACTGTTCGAGGTCATACAGCCTGTCATGGAATCCGGCGGCAAGGCGCTCCGCGCCGTCCGCAGTTCTGTAGGTATACAGCTTCATGGATCACATTCCTTTCGATAAAGTGGGTTAAAATACGGAAAACAAGGAAAAGTTTCTATTGGACAAGCAATTTTTACTCCCCGGAATGGCGCGGCATGACCATTGAAACGCATGCCGGACAACGGTAGAATGAAAACAGGGAGAAGGAAAACCCTTCCATGATATTTGTTTTGTCGAAATTTCATGAACAGGAAAAATAATGGATGATATGGCAGCACCCCGCTTGCGGACAAGCGGGGTGCTTTTTTGTATGGTGCGGATAACAGGACTTGAACCTGCACGGTTGCCCGCTGGAACCTAAATCCAGTGCGTCTGCCAATTCCGCCATATCCGCGTAAAACAGTACACGGTTATGGTAGCATATGCAGTAAATTGTTGTCAAGGTTGGAGGGTGAAAATTTGTTCGGTCTGTGGTGTTCAAACTGCGTAAAGTGTGATACAATAAAGAAAATTGTCAGGACAGACGCAAAAAAACAACGGCGGGCGGGGTTCGGCGGTGACGCCGGATGCAGCCCGCATCTTATGGGTAGGATTATGAAAGCAGTCAAAAGATGTATTGCTGTTGTGCTGTGCGCGGCACTTCTGTCGGGCTGTTCGCTGATTTCCAGCGGGGATGACCTGCTGCAGACACCCCGGCCGTCGGAAAATTTTATGCTGCTGCAAGAACAGCTGGAACAGATCATGGGCGACACGATGACCTACGTGTCGCCACAGGGCGGTGAATACCGCAATACCGTCACGTTCGAGGATATCGACGGCGACAGTGAAAAAGAAGCCATTGCCTTTCTGCGCGAAGGTTCGGGCGGAAAGATTTATGTGTATGCCTTTGAGCTGGAGGACGATGAATATCGCCAGATCGGCTGCATTGAGGGCCCCGGCTCCGCGCTCGGCTCGATGTCATTTCTCAGGATCAATGAGAAGGATGAAGGCACGGGCAAGAAGCGGAAGGAAAAGCTCCTTGTGCTGACCTGGACGCTGTCCGGCGATGTCAAGCAGGGCATGACCGTATGCGCCGTGCAGGACGGAAGCCTTACGGAGGTGCTCGATGCGACCTATACCAACTATACGGTGAGCGACCTGGATGGTGACGGCTCAGAGGAGCTGTTCACTGTCACATATGACGACACGGGGCGCAAAACCGCACAGGTCTATGATTACGCCGACAACAAAATGATTCTGCTTTCGCAGACCGATGCGACGCAGGATGTCCAGACCGTTGCCAACATCACGAAGGGCAAGCTGGATGAGGAAGGCAACCAGGCAGTATTTGTCGACAACAAATTTGAAAATGACAACGGCATCCAGACGGATATCTATGTGCTGGATAAGACCAGGCTGCGCAATGTCGCGTTGTCCGCCAATGCCTCCACGTATCGCTCGATTTCCCTGTATTACTGCTCGGATATCGATGGCGACGGCATTATTGAGGTGCCGCAGCTGCAGCCGATGCCCGGTTATGAGGACAGCGATGCGACACAGACGCTGTGGATGGTGGACTGGTACCGCTACAGTATGAACGGTGCGACACAGCGGACACTGACCACGTATGACAGTCTTGCGGAGGGATGGACGTTCCGCTTCCCGAAGGAATGGCGCGGGGCCGTTACGGCGACAACCACCAGTGAGGCCGGTGTCAGCCAGACAACCTTTATGCAGCCCGGGCAGTTAAATGACCCGCTGCTCACCATTTATGTATTTACCGGAGAGGATCGCGAGACCGCAGCCGGCTCGGGCGGGCTCATCGACCTCGGTTCAACCGCAGATACCTGTTTCGCCGCCAAGCTCGGCGAGAGCGAAAGCAGCTATCAGATATCGGAAGCTGAGGCTGTGGAAGCATTCAGCGTCGTACAAAGCGAATGGAAATAACCATATATAGGGATGAAGGAGATCGGACACAATTATGATGACACGCAAGGTATTGGTTTTAGAGGATGAAGAAAACATCCGCAGCTTTGTCGTAATTAACCTCAAGCGTGCGGGCTATGAAGTCATTCAGGCGGGCAGCGGTGAGGAAGCGCTGGAGAAATTTCACAACAACACCGATGTGGCGGTCTGCATCCTCGATGTCATGCTCCCCGGTATCGACGGCTATGATGTCTGCCGCACACTGCGTGCGGAGGGCTATGAGGGCGGCATTATCATGCTGACTGCCCGCACACAGGAGTCCGATAAGGTCACCGGATTGATGACCGGTGCGGATGACTATGTAACCAAGCCGTTTTCCGTCGTTGAGCTGACCGCACGCGTCGATGCGCTGGTGCGCCGGCTCGGCCTGCATTCATTCTCGTCGGAGACCATCCAGAGCGGTGAATTCTGTCTGGATATGCGCGCGAGGGAATTGAAAAAGAACGGGCGCCGCGTCGATCTGACGCAGGTTGAGTTTTCACTGATGAAGACATTTTTGGAAAACCGCGGCCGCGCCATGGACCGTGAGGAGCTGCTCAGCGCGGTATGGGGCAAGAATTACTCCGGCGAGCTGAAAATTGTCGATGTCAACATCCGCCGTCTGCGCATCAAGGTGGAGGATGATCCGGCTTCCCCGAAGCACATCACGACGGTGCGCGGCTTCGGCTATATGTGGAAAGACTGACCAAGAAGGATTGATCTATGGATAAAAAAGTTACTGCGGATACCAGGGAACTGCCTGATCTTTCGCAGGAATTTAAGGGGAACAAGCAGCAGGAGGGGCCGCGTGAATTCCGTGTGCAGCATGCGCGCGGCGGCCTCAAAGGGCGCTGGACGATGAACTCGATGACGATCATCACGGCGGCGCTTGCGATTGCTACCATTTTCATCACCATGATAGCGGCGAGCTATTATTACAACAACATGCGGCAGAATCTTGTCACGCGCACGACGCAGTCGACGGGATTCCTCAACCGTTTCCTCAATTCCAGCTATGAGCAGTTCCTGTCCGCCGGGCAGTCGTTTGTCACCGGCTTTGAGGACAAGGACAAGCTGGAAATACAGATTGTTTCTTACAGCGGATACATCCTGTCGTCATCCTCATCGTTCACGCAGACCGGCAGCGCGCCGGGAACGGAGGATGTGGCGCAGTGCCTCGAGAACAACACAACGACCGTCTGGATGGGAAAGGATACGACATCGGGCGAGCGCGTAATGTCGGCTTCCTCCCCGCTGTACGATTCCAATCAGAATCTGATCGGCTGTGTGCGCTGCATCTCATCCATGGCGCTTGTACAGCGGCAGATTATGTATATTGTGCTTGCCTGCCTGCTGGTCGGGCTGTTTTTCGCGCTGACGGTTGAGCTTTCCAACC